>JAYTNB010000001.1:0-20534 GCA_043748495.1 bacterium
CACGGTACATTTATAATCAACGGAGTTGAACGTGTTATCGTTGCTCAATTGGCTCGTTCTTTTGGAGTATTTTTTACATCACAAGAAAGTAAAGCAAGAAATTACTTTGGGGCAAAGATAATTCCTGCGCGTGGTGTTTGGATCGAAATCGAATCAGATGTTGATGGCGCTATATATGTGCGTATCGACAAAAAACGTAAATTTGCAGTTACTGCACTTTTGCGTGTTTTAGGTTTAAAAACAGACGAAGAAATATTGAAGGCTTTTAAAGATAATGAAAAGGCCTTGGAAGTTGTTAAATCTTCTTTGGCAAAAGACCCAGCTAAAAATGTAGCTGACGCTAATAGTGAAATATATAAACGTCTGCGTGATGGGGACTTGGCTACTTCTGAAAATGCTCGAGAATTTATGGAGATGCTCCTTTCTGCTGAGCGCTATGACTTGTCTCCTGTAGGACGTTTCCGTTTCAACAAACGTTTCGACAAGAGTATGGATAAAAAAGAAATGGAAAGACGAGTTATTTCTTCAGACGACCTCGTTTCTATTATCGAAAATATAGTTGAACTAAATAACACACCAAATGCAAAAGAAGATGATATCGACCATCTAGGTCAACGTCGTGTTCGTTATGTAGGTGAAATGATGCAACAAAAAGTCCGTATGGGTATGGCGCAAATAAAAAGAAATATCCAAGACCGTATGTCGACAATCGACGTTGCGACAACACTACCAATTGCAATCATAAACCAACGTCCACTCCAAGCTCGTATAAAAGAATTCTTTACTGCGAACCAGTTGTCACAATTCATGAACCAAGAAAACGTAATGGCCGAAGTCGAGCACTTGCGTATCCTATCAGCGCTCGGTCCAGGGGGACTCACACGTGAACGTGCAGGACTCGAAGTTCGTGACGTGCATACTTCTCACTACGGTCGTGTCTGTCCGATTCACACTCCAGAAGGTCCGAACATCGGTCTTATCTTACACTTGGCTACATACGCAAAGATAAATGAATTTGGAATTATCGAGACACCATATGCAAAAGTAAAAAGTGGAAAAATCACAAATGAGATTGTCTATTTGAATGCACTAGAAGAAGAAAAATACAATATCGCTCATGGAGGTATCGATTACGATGATAAAGGCAACATTGTTGCAGACAAAGTCGAAGGCCGTGTTCAAACAAAACCAGGATTGATAAATAAAAGTGAAGTTGATTTTATCGACGTTGCTCCAAACCAAGCATTCTCTATCGCTACATCTATGATCCCATTCCTAGAACACGATAACGCTCACCGTGCACTCATGGGAAGTAACATGCAAAAACAAGCACTACCATGTATCATCCCTGAAATGCCTTTGGTTTCAACTGGTATGGAAGAGCTCGCAAGTCGTGATAGTGGACGCCTCATAGTGTCTGAAGTTGCAGGTACTGTTGACCAAGTTGATGCAAAGAAAATAGTTATAAAAGACGAAAAGGGTAAAAGTCATCATTATCCACTGATTTCTTTTTCTCGTACAAATAACTTTTCAGTATTTCACCAACGTCCAAGTGTCAACCTAAATGATGTTGTTAAAAAAGGACAAGTTATCGCTGATACAAGTACAACTGATCGTGGACAAATAGCTTTGGGTCAAAACCTACTCGTTGCATTTATGTCATGGGGTGGTGCAAACTACGAAGATGCGATTATCCTCTCTGAGAAACTCGTTAAGCAAAGTAAACTCACAAGTATCTATGTTACTGAATTCGTCTGTAATGTCCGTGATACAAAACTCGGGCCAGAAGTAACAACTCGCGATATACCAAATGTCGGTGAAGCGAAACTAAAAGACCTCGACGAGGATGGTATCATCGTTGTTGGTGCTGAAGTTCGTGAGAACGATATACTAGTTGGAAAAATAACTCCAAAAGGAGAGACAGAACTTACTCCAGAAGAGAGACTACTCCGCTCTATCTTTACAGAAAAAGCTCGTGATGTAAAAGATACATCGATGCGTCTTGAGCATGGTAAAAAAGGCCGTATCATCGGTGTAAAAGTATTTTCTCGTGATCAAGGTCACAATCTAGAATCAGGAATCATAAAAAGAATCGTTGTCGAAATCGCACAAATAAGAAATATTTCTGTTGGAGACAAACTCTCTGGACGTCACGGAAACAAAGGAGTTATCTCACTTATCTTGCCTGAAGAAGAAATGCCATTTACAGCAGACGGTACACCAGTTGATGTAATACTTACTCCACTTGGTCTTCCATCTCGTATGAACTTGGGACAAATACTCGAAATGCATTTGGGTTATAGTGCTCATACACTCGGTTACCAAGCTATCGTACCTTCATTTATATCAGCAACTGTTCCAGAGATTAAAGCTGAATTAGTAAAAGCTGGTATGCCAGAAAGTGGTAAGGTGACTCTCTATGATGGACGTACAGGTGACGCTTTCGATCAAGATATCGCTATCGGTTATATGTACATGTTGAAACTCCATCACATGGTAGAAGACAAATTACACATGCGTGCTATCGGTCCATACTCACTCATCACACAACAACCACTCGGAGGTAAAGCTCAAGGTGGAGGTCAGAGATTCGGAGAAATGGAGGTCTGGGCACTCGAAGGTCATGGAGCTGCTCACACATTGCGTGAAATGTTAACAATCAAGTCAGATGATATCATGGGTAGATCTGCCGCTTTCGATTCTATCATCAAAGGACAAAAAATTGGTGAGCCAAATGTTCCAGCCTCATTTAATGTCTTGCTTAATTATTTACGTGGACTTGCACTAGACGTCGAACTCAATCCAGCAGAGGATGAAAACAATTAATAACCATAAATATCATACATATGAAAACAATAGATACAACAAACTTTGATTCAATTACATTGAAACTTGCATCTCCAGAAAACATCCGTGAATGGTCTTATGGTGAAGTTACAAAACCAGAAACAATTAACTATCGTACAGGGCGTTCTGAACGTCATGGTTTATTTGATGAGCGTATATTTGGTCCAGAAAAAGATTATGAATGTTACTGTGGACGTTACCGACGTATTCGTTATAAAGATATAATCTGTGAAAAATGTGGAGTTGAAGTAACTCGCTCAGTTGTTCGTCGTGATCGCATGGGACATATAGAGCTAGCCTCTCCTGTAGCGCACATCTGGTTCCTACGAGGTATACCTAGTCGTATGTCTATCCTTTTAAATATCCAAATTTCAAATTTGGAAAAAGTTATTTACTTCGCAGGTTACATAATAACTCATGTAAACCAAGAAGAAAAAGATACAATAATTAAAAGTCTCGAAAGTGAATTCAAAGCAAAAATCAAATCAGCTGCCAACGAGGAAGAAAAAGATAAATTAAAAGAACTCCTAACTGTTACAAAAAATGAAATAGGGGAAGTAGTTCCTGGTAAAGTTCTAAATGAAATCGCTTACCATCACTATGGTTTAAAATACGGTTCTTGCTTTGAAGCGAGCATCGGTGCTGAAGCAATCTATACTATATTTAAAAATATGGATTTAAATAAATTAAAAGAAGAAACAGAAGAACTAATCCTCAAAGCAAATACTGTAGATCGTGAAAAGTTAAAGAAGAGATTGTCATTGATACGTTCTATGATCTACTCTGGTATTCGTCCTGAATGGATGTTCCTCTCTGTTATCCCTGTTATACCACCAGCACTTCGACCTATGGTTGCGCTCGATGGTGGACGTCATGCAACGAGTGACTTAAACGACCTGTATCGTCGTGTTATAAACAGAAACAATCGTTTGAAAAAATTGAAAGAAATCGGTGCTCCAGATGTTATCTTGCGTAATGAAAAAAGAATCTTGCAAGAAGCAGTAGATGCGCTCATAGACAACTCTATCGCTAAACAAAATGATTCTCAGGCTGTTTCAAGTTCACAAAAACGTGCGCTTAAATCATTGTCAGATAATCTAAAATCAAAACAAGGATTGTTCCGTCAAAATCTTCTAGGTAAACGTGTGGACTATTCTGGACGTTCTGTTATCGTTGTCGGACCACAATTGAAACTCAATCAATGCGGACTACCGAAACATATGGCACTTGAATTATTTAAACCTTTTGTAATTTCTAAAATTTTAGAAACAGAATTGGCTTTTAATATACGTGGAGCAAATAAATTAATTGAAGAGGGTGTACCAGAAGTCTGGGCTATTCTCGAAGAAGTTATCGCTGGTAAATATGTTCTATTGAACCGTGCGCCGACTCTGCACCGTCTAGGTATCCAAGCGTTTAATCCGATTTTGATTGAAGGTAATGCTATCCAAGTCCACCCACTCGTTTGTTCTGGATTCAACGCTGACTTCGACGGAGACCAAATGGCTGTTTACTTACCACTTTCAGAAGAATCTCAAAACGAAGCTCGCATATACATGGCAGCAAATAAAAACTTGCTAAAACCTCAAGATGGCGCCCCTATCGTTATGCCAAAAATGGATATGATCCTTGGTTGTTACTGGATGACAAAAGAAGTAACAGGTGAAAAGGGTGAAGGTATGGCTTTTGCAAGTCCAAACCAAGCTATCACGGCTTTTGATTTAGGTGTTATTACTTTCCGTGCAAAGATAAAAGTGCTCGGTGGTACAAAACAAAAATACCAAGAATTCGATGGTAAACCATTTGAAACAACAGTTGGACGTTTATTCTTCAATAGTATATTCCCAGAAGATTTCCCTTATATGAATGAAGAAGTAACAATCAAGACTATGTCACAGATAGTAGACAAGCTCATGATGCATTATGGTATAGACGCAACTCCAAAAGTTCTCGACAAGATTAAAGAATTCGGTTTCCATTACGCAACTTATTCTGGAGTGACATGGGGTATAGACAATCTGCGTGTTCCAGAAGGAAAAAAAGACTTAGTTAAACAAGGTCGTGTTGAAGAAGAAAAAGTTCGCGATCATTTCAACGATGGATTACTTTCTTATGCTGAACAAAACCAAAAAGTTATCGAAATATGGGAAGGTGTTAAAAAAGAAATTGAAAAATTAATTCCAGACACACTTGATAAGAAAGGAAGTACTTATGACTTGATGACATCTGGTGCCCGTGGAAGTATGGGTTCACTTGTTCAAATGTGTGGAATGAAAGGTTTGATTGTAAACACTTCTGGTGCAACTCTCGATTTCCCAATTATCCCATCTTATATCGAAGGTTTGTCACCACTTGAATACTTTATTGATACTCACGGTTCACGTAAAGGTGCAGCCGATACAGCTCTAAACACTGCAAAGGCTGGTTACCTAACACGTCGTTTAGTAGACGTCGTACAAGATGTTGTTATAACAGCAGAAGATTGTAAAACAAAAAATGGCAAGAAAATAGTTGCTGTTAAAAATGTTTTTGCTAAATATGTTCTCGGGCGCGTTTTACTCAATGACATAAAAGATTCTAATGGTGAAGTTGTGTTTAAAAAAGGCGCACTCATAATGAAAGAAGATGCAGTTACGTTAGAGAAGATGGGCATTCAAGAAGCATATGTACGTACTCCACTTTCTTGTGAAGTAACTCACGGTATTTGTCGTACATGTTATGGTTTAGATATGGGACGTAACTGTCTAATAGAAATAGGACAAGCTGTCGGTATCATCGCGGCGCAAGCTATCGGTGAACCGGGAACACAGTTGACTCTCCGTACTTTCCACGCTGGTGGAGTCGCGACAGTGGACATCACTACTGGTTTGCCTCGTGTTGAAGAAATCTTTGAAAGACGTTTACCAAAGAACCCTGCAATTGTTTCTCAAACAACTGGTGAAGTTATTGAAGTTACAAATACTGGTAAGATACGTACTATCAAAGTTTTATCTGATTCAAAGACTGATGGTAAAAACAATGAAATAGAATACAGTTTCGTGATTTCTCGTCAACCACAAGTAAAAGTTGGTTCACAAGTTACAAAAGGACAACTCCTTACTGATGGTTCTGCTGATATCAACGAACTCGTGAAGTATGGTGGAAAGGAAGTTGCAGAAGAGTACATCGTAGATGAAATAAACAAAGTTTACGACTTACAAAGTGCTTCTATCTCTCGTAAACATATTGAAATAATTATCCGCCAAATGTTCTCTCGTAAGAGAATAAAAGAATCTGGTGATACAACTTTTTCTCCAGGAGAAATAGTTGAAGCAATCGAACTCATCGAAGAAAATGCAAGAGTAGAAGGTGAAAATGGTAAAGGAGCTTTAGCTGAAACAATGGTTCTAGGTATTACAGAAGTGTCTCTTACAACAAAATCATGGTTATCCGCTGCATCATTCCAAAACACAAACCGTGTCCTCATAAACAATGCTATCCGTGGTGGAACAGACAATCTACGTGGACTTAAAGAAAATGTTATAATAGGTAATCTAATACCAGCAGGAACAGGATTTGGCGTAGAGAAAGTTCGAAAAATAAAAGAAGTTAAAGAATTAGAAAATTAAATTTTTTTTAAAATATGTCACAACAAGTACAGACAATTAAAGATAGACTTTCTATCGTTGACGTACTTTCTGGTTATATACAGTTAGAGCCTTCGGGGTTAAACTATAAAGCACGGTGTCCTTTTCACAATGAAAAGACGCCGTCGTTTTATGTTTCGACAGAAAGAAATAGTTATTATTGTTTTGGTTGTGGGGCAAAAGGAGATATATTTTCATTTGTTCAAAACTTCGAGGGCATAGATTTCATTGGAGCATTAAAGTTTCTAGCGAATAAAGCTGGTGTAGTGTTAGAGAACAATTTCACAAGCGACAAAAAAGATGACAATACTCTTTTGTATGAAATAATGGAAAAAGCAACTTTATTTTTCGAGAAAAATTTTACAGAAAATAAAGAAGCGCATAAGTATCTAAGTGACCGAGGAGTACACAATAAAACAATAGAAAGTTTTCGTATTGGTTATGCTCCAGATTCATGGCGGTCTGTTTCTGATTTCTTATTAAAAGAGAATTACAGCATAAAAGATATTGAGAAAGTTGGCTTGATAAAAACAAATGGTGATAAGAGTTACGATCGTTTTCGTAGTCGAATCATGTTTCCGATATTTGATAGTAGCGGTCGGGTGATTGCTTTTTCCGGACGTATTTTTACAGAAGAAGGCAAAGTTCAAAATACTCCCACAGAAGAAGTTGCAAAGTATTTAAATAGTCCTGAAACTTCCTTATTTAGTAAATCAAATGTTTTTTTTGGTATTGACCGTGCCAAGTTGTCTATTAGATCAAGAGGCTACTGCATCATTGTTGAAGGTCAGATGGATTTGATTATGTCTCACCAAGCTGGTTTTACAAATACTATCGCCAGTTCCGGTACAGCATTTACTTCAAGTACTCAAGTCGATAGCCAGACTGTAAATAATCTGGGTTTAGTTAGACGTCTAAGCCCAAACATAATCTTTGCTTTTGATGGCGACAATGCTGGGATCCGAGCATGTAATCGTGCTGCACTGATTGCTTTTAGTTTAGAGATGCAAGTCAAGGTTGCTGTTTTGAAAAATGAAAAAGATCCAGCTGATATCATAAAAGAAAACCCAGATGAATGGAAAGACATAATACGTAAATCTAAAAATATAATTAGTTTCAACCTCGATTTAATTTGTGATATTGAAAATGAGCAAAGGATAAGAGGTAAAAAAATAAGAGAAAATATATTTCCACTATTGATACACGTAAAAAGTGAAATTGAGAAACAAGCTTATTTTAATGAAATTAGTTCTAAGACGAGCATACCAGTAACGGCTATAATTTCTGATTTTGAAACTTATCAAAAAAACTATAAAACAAAAATAGAAGATAGTAATGCTTCACTAGATTCGAATCAGATATCACGCAAAGACAATATCCAAAGAAAATTATTCGGTCTTATTTTCTTAGCTGAGAATAATAAACAAGATTTATCCTCTAGTTTAGATCGGTACAAAGAAATAGTGGGGGAAGATCAATTTAAAAAATTTTATGAGACATTTTTATTACAAAAAGACGAACTTTCTTTTGAGGCTCAAATATGGTATAGTAATGAACATATTAACCTCGTAAAGGAGTATGATCTGTTGCTAGATAACCTCGAAGAAGAGTATTTAAATGAAAAAGTATCTGTATTATTGCAGGAAATTAGTAATAAAGAAAGAATTAAAGATAATGATGGTTTGCAGAAATTACTACTTATTTATCAACAAACAACTAGTCGAATAGAAAGTATAAAAAATAAACGTCTAAACATATGATTAAAAAAAATAAAAAGAAAGTAGTTACTAAAAAGGTGGTTAAAAAGTTAGTTAAAAAACCTGTTAAAAAAGTTGTTAAAAAAACTATTTCTAAGAAAACAAATAAAAAAGTAAAAGCAGTAAAGAAAGTTCTTAAAGTGAAAGTTATTGCTAAAAAAATAGTTAAAAAACCTGTTAAAAAAGTTGTTAAAAAAATAGAAGTCAAAAAAGCTGTAACTAAAAATAAAAAAGTTATTAAAGGCGATGAGGAGAAAATACCTAAAAATACCTTAAAAGGTAATTCAGCAAAAATCCTAGAAGAAAAATCCCAAGAAATAATTGAGAAGGGTAAAAAAAGAGGTTTCATAACTTATGATGAAATCATAAAAACTTTTCCAGATATTGAAAGTAATATTTTGTTTTTAGATGAACTTTATGAGAAGCTCGTTGTTGCGGGTGTCGACGTTCTAGAAGGTGGTAATCTACTCGATACAAATAATGAAAACGAAAAGGCTATCTTGAAATATACAAAGAATCCACAAACTTACGATTCTATCCAGATTTATTTAAAAGAAATAGGACAGTATCCACTTATCAACGCTCATGAAGAAAAGGAGTTAGCTCGCCGTATCGAAAAAGGTGACAATGAAGCTAAAAATCTGCTTGCGCGTGCAAACTTGCGTTTAGTTGTCTCTATTGCGAAAAAATACGTTGGCCGGTCTTCTGACTTAACGTTGTTAGATCTAATCCAAGAAGGTAATTTGGGCTTGTTTAAAGCAGTAGAGAAATTTGACTGGACTAAAGGTTATAAGTTCTCAACTTATGCTACATGGTGGATTCGTCAGTCGATAACACGCTCTCTCGCTGATCAATCGAGAACTATTCGTATTCCAGTTCATATGGTTGAAACAATCTCAAAATATAAACAAGTTGTTCGTCGACTCTCTCAGGATCTCGGACGTGAACCCCTTGTCGAAGAAATCGCAACTGAGATGAACTTAGAAGTTGATAAAATACGTGTCATAATTCAAATCAATCAAGATACTGTTTCTCTAGAACAACCAATAGGTGATGACGATGAAAAGTCTACTCGTGGAGAATTTATTCCCGATGAAAAAATACTTCGCCCAGACCAAGACTCTTCTCGTCGTATTCTGTCAGATCAAATCCGTGAAGTCCTAGAAACTCTATCTGTAAAAGAAAGACGTATATTAGAGTTGCGTTATGGTTTACACGATGGAGTACAGCACACACTCGAAGAAGTAGGGCAGGACTTTGGTGTCACTCGTGAGCGTATTCGTCAGATCGAAGCAAAGGTTCATGAAAAACTCCGCAACAATGACAAAATAGCTCGTTTAAAAAATTATTTTGATTAAAAATCCGTATGTCACTTTTCATGATAATATTCTACAGTCTTTCTTTCCTCGCTGTTTATGTACAGGTTTTCTTTCTTGTTACTTTTATTGAAAATAGAAAGAAGATATTCATTCGTCATGAAAAATTGAATTTGGATCATTATCCAACTACGACGATAGTTGTACCTTGTTATAATGAAGAAAAAACCGTTGCCATAACATTAGAATCATTGCTTTCTTTAGCATACCCTAAAGACAAGTTGTCTATCTTTGTTGTAGATGACGGGTCTCGTGATAATACTTGGGAAATTCTGCAAGCATATAAAGAAAATCCACAAATTAAATTATTTAAAAAAGAAAATGGAGGGAAGCATAGTGCTATCAACTGGGGAATAGAAAATGCGACTTCAGAATTTGTTGGTTGTTTAGATGCTGATTCGTCTGTTCATCCAGAAGCACTAAAACGTATGATGACTTATTTTGATAATCCTGAAACAATGGCTTGTGCACCGTCTATTGTTGTTCGTGATCCAAAAACTATTTTACAGTATGCTCAGGCTGCTGAGTATGATATGTCTCACTACACAAAAAAGATGCTCGCATTTCTCGGGGGGATACATGTGACACCTGGACCGTTTTCTATTTTTCGTAAAAAAGTTTTTGATACTATAGGTTACTACAAAAAAGCACACCATACAGAAGATCAAGAGATCGCTTTACGTATGCATCGATATGGTTACAAAATCGATCATTGTCCTGATGCGTATGTGTATACAGGTAGTCCAAGTAGTGTACCAAAGTTATACCGTCAAAGAGTTCGTTGGATATATGGTTTTATTAAAAATGCTATCGACTATAAAGATTTCTTCTTTAAATCTAAATACGGTACGATAGGTATATTTACTTTGCCGTCTGGTTTCGTGTCTATAGCCGGGACAGTCATACTTCTGATGTTTGCCGGATCTCGGATTTATAATTTCATTTTTATGAAATACATGAAGATACAAGCTACAGGATTCGGTTCAGTTTTTGGAAATGCTTCATTTAATTTTGATCCATTTTTTATAAATACACGAGCTTTCTTGTTCATCTCCATTATCCTTTATTCTCTGGTAATACTTGCTCTGATAAATGGAAGAAGGATGATTTACGGCAAGAAAATGGTATTATGGGATATACCACTATTTATGATAATATACAGCTTTATAGCCCCTTTTTGGCTCTTAAAAGCTGTCTGGAATGTGATAACCTCGCAGGAGGCTAGTTGGACAAATGAACGTGATTATTTATTAACTAAAAAAACACTTTAATATGAAAAATGATTGGACAAAATACATTATAGTTTTCTTTATAACGACGGCACTTTTTGCTGTGGCGGGTAGTTTATCTAATTTTTTTACAGATAAAAAAGTTGCCGAAATGCGTTCAATCCAAAACAAATTAGCAACTGATGTCTTGTCTTCAGAAACGCAGTTTTCTCTTTTATCAGAACTTTCTTGTGAACAAGAAGATGCTACAGATTTATCCAACGAATTATCAGATCTAGCTGAAAAAATAAATTTCAGCGAGACAAATATAAAAAATAATGATGAAGTTACAGAATTAAAAAGATACTACTCTATATTACAAATTAAAGACTATTTGTTAGCTAAGAAAATAAATCAAAAATGTAAAAGTGATTTAGTACCACTTTTGTATTTCTATACTACTGCAAACAATTGTACTGAATGTACAAAGCAAGCTTTTGTCTTAACAGAGTTGCGTTCTAAGTACCCAAATTTACGCGTTTATTCTTTTGATTACAATCTGGATTTGTCAGCATTAAAAGCATTGATAAAAATTTATAAAATAGATGACAAGAAACTCCCAGCGATAGTCTTGAATGAAAAAACTTATACAGGATTTAAAACTGTCGAGGAAATCGAAGCCATCGCTCCAGCACTAAAAATCCCAGAACCGAAAGTAGAAGGGGAAACAAAAACTACAACAAAAGACACTAAGAAGAAATAAATTAAAAATCCTGCATTATGCAGGATTTTTAATTTATTAGTCTCTTCTGCGACTTCAATATGACCTTTTTTGGTTATGCGCTCAATAATACCTATATCACTAATTAATGTTCCGCTTCCTAGGTTCGAACTAGGGTATTTACTTTACAAAAAGTTTTGCTCTACCGTATTGAGCTAAAGCGGCGTTTTTCTATACTTATCATATGACGTTGGTTGTAAGGATCTATTACATATTTATTTTTAAAATACTTCCTTTGTAATTAAAGGAAATTTGATTCGGCTCTAGTTGTAACAGGTCGATCAAAATGTTTTTTAAATTTGGAATTGTCTATTTCAAATCTATATCTTAATCAGTTAATATATTAAATAAATTATGAAAAAAAACTCAATAATAAAAAAAATAATATCTTCAGTCTCTCTTTTTGCTCTAGTCCTCGGTTCTTTTAGTTTAGCATTCACTCCGACCGCTTATGCTGATGCTCCTAATTGGAATACAACAGGAGATTATGTTGTTAATATGCAATTTGAAGGCTCAGACTATTTTCATGATATGTCTTTGACACAAGATAGTGTAGGAGCACTAAGTGGTGATGGCGGTAGTCCTGTCGGAGCCAATGTTTACACATGGGCAATTACTTCTGGATTAGTTGATGGCGATGCGATAAATATAACTGCAAACTATACAGCAACTCCTGATGCAGTTACTCCACAAACAGTCTTGACTCTAAGTGGTGTTATCGCTCCTGACGGTTCAATGTCTGGTACATGGGCAGACAACTATCAAGGAGGAACAAGAACAGGAGCTTTCATGACAACTAGCGGACACGCAGTAGCTTATCCAGAAAATTCTCCGTATGTTGTTACTAATATGGCAACAAACATAACCTCTACTGACGCTACATTAAATGGTACCAATGGAGCAAGCGTTGCAACTGGACACTCATTCTGGGCATCACTTTCACCGTTTGCAACAACAAGTACAACAATGCCTACTGGTGTTTATTCAACAATTGATCTAGGAGCTTTATCTGCAAATGCTACATTCTCTGCACTACTCTCCTCTGTTGTAGGTCTACCAGCAATAACAGCAGATACACCATATTATTTCGTAGCATGGTCAAATGTTGATGGAACTTGGTATCCTGGTGATGTAAAAACTTTTACTACATCTACTACAATAACAGATGGAACAATAGGTGGTGAGGTAACTGGAGGTGCAACAACTGGAACTCTTTCTGTAACTTCAATTGAAACAGTTGATTCTACTGGAACAGCAGATGGAACATTTGGTAACGGCTGGAAATACGTATTCAATGTTACTCTTCCATCAAACGAAGCACATCTTTCTATGAAGTTTTCAGATTGGATGCTTACAGGAGGTTCAAGTACAATGCCAGTTGCAAACAATATGAGAATTTCTTCAGCACAAGCAAATAATAGTAATGCTACTGTTTTGATAACTGCAGCAAATTCTTATTCAACTCCAACTTTGAACATGGTTACTGATCTAAATCCAACTTTAGACGGGATACAAGTAAAAGTTCTAGTTGAAACAGCAATTCCTGTAAATTCAGTGAATGGATCTTACACAACAAGTTACGGTGTTAAAACAAATTAATTAAATATAGATAATATTATGAAAAATAAAATAATAATAAAATCATTCTTCTTACTTGCTCTGATGTTTAGCACACCCGCTCTTGCTTCAGAGGTAACAGGTAATTTGTCTTCGAATGGGATAAATAATAATCAAATCACAGGTTCTATATCTGGATCAGTTGTATCTACAAATACTGGCGGCGGTGGGGGCGGGGGATCGGGTGGTGGCATTATTACTAGCGGTGGAAGTTCTGTTCCCAATCAAGCTACCGGGTCTGTCTTGGGAGCATCTACACAACAAAACGATCCACCCTATCGTACTAGTATCATATCTAATGACGGAAACGCCGTCCAAACAAATCCCGGTACGCTTGCTATTGCAACCGTAGGCTTTATAGATGAACCATCATTCGTTGATGTTCCAGTTGCTGAGGCTTCTGCTTCAACTATGATGGAGGCTTCTACTATCAAAACAGGTTTTAACTTGAGCTCTTGGATCTGGGTTATTATTGCACTACTTGCTATTATGCTTGTAACTTACATATATAATAATCGTGACGAAAGAAAAAATAAAATACAACAGAACATCAAATAATAAAAAACAATGTCTCTCTTGTATTTCTAAAAATAGACTCCACTTTTATGTGGAGTCTATTTTTGCTGTAAATTGTATAAAGATTTTAATTTGCCTAATCCTCTGTGTACTTGTACGGCTACTGTATTTTTTGATTCACCAGTGATGTTAGAAATCTCTTCTAGAGATAAATCTTTTATATATCTCATGTTTATAATATTATTGTATTTTTTAGGTAAATCCTCCATCAGTAATATAATAGATTTTCCATCTAAGTAGTTATATCGATCTATAGATTCATTTACTCTAGGTTCGAAACCTTTCTCTAAGAAGGTATCCAAAGACATTGTTTTGTGTTTGCGGTACTGATCTATTATTAGATTATTGAGGACATGGTAAAGAAAAGCTTTCATGTGATCAATTTTGCCGCCACGCAGTAAGTATCTCCAAGTTTTTAGAAATGTTTCTTGGACTAGATCTTCTCCTATGGCGTGATCATGAACTTTAAAAAATGCATGCGTATTAAGACATTTATTAAAATCATGGTGAGCGTCTGCAAGTATTATTTGTGATTGTTCTTCTTGTTTTATTGTCATATAATTATCTCTTAATTTAATCTTAATTTAATCTTAATTTAATGTCAATGCTAAAATAGCTTAAAAATAGCCTTTTATGTTAATAAAACTGTGGATAACTTAATCTAAATTTAATATATCTAAATTAATATAGAATTAACTAATAACTTGCAGATTTACAGAGTAGATGATAATATAAGCTTATATGTCAATTTTGATTATTGAAGATGAAAGAAAATTAGTAGATATCTTAAAAAAAGCTCTAAAAAATGAGCTTTATTCTGTAGATGTGGCTTATGACGGCGAGGAAGGTTTAGAAAAAGCAATGAAGAATAGTTACTCTTTAATTATCCTAGATATTTTACTTCCAAAGAAAGATGGTCTTAGTGTTTGTAGAGAATTAAGAGAAAAAGGTATTTATACTCCTATTATCATGCTAACAGCTCGTGGTACTGTAGAAGACAGGGTATTGGGCCTCGATGCTGGTGCTGATGATTATCTTGTAAAACCATTTGGACTCAACGAGCTTTTTGCTAGAATTCGGACTGTTCTCCGTCGTAAAAAGACTATCGATTCCGAAATTATTAAAGTTGAAGACCTTGTTATGGATAAGAAAAAGCACGAAGTCACTCGAGGAGGTAAGATTATCCCTCTTACTCCCAAAGAATACAAACTCCTAGACATACTTCTTTCTGGTCATGGCGAAGCAATAAATAGACGCAAATTAATTGATTATGCCTGGGGTCCAGATTCCAAAGATATAGATAAAGAATTGAATGTACACATAAAATATCTTCGTAATAAAATAGACGCAAAGGGTAGTAAGCCTCTCATCCATACTATACGAGGTGTTGGCTTTGTTTTGAAATAAAAAATCTTTTTTAGCAATCATTTACTTCCTAATAAAAATGTTGTACAATTATTAGAAATGTTATTAATCTAGGTATGAAAAAAGGAGGTGGTGACCTCGATGAGGAACCAAAACGAATACAAGTATTCGGTGGGAAGGGTGTAAGCCTTTTAAGGCTTAGCATCGGAGAAGAGCAACGGTTGTGTGACGAATGGGACAAAAGGAATGCAAATCCTCTTACCTACGTGCCACATACTTTACTTGCTAAAGTGAGTGCAGACGAAGCTAATGATAAGAACAAAAAACTTGGCTCGTTTGCTTCGAATTACTTTACACAAGTTATTGCACAAGGCCCTGTGAATTATCCAGAGAATCGTATTAGAAATGGCGAATCTATCATTGAAGTTGGTCCTGGAGCTGGGTATACTTCTGGTTGGATACGTCCTGCTATTAAAGTTGGCTACAAGCCTATTTTGGTAGACGTTTCAAAATTCGCTTGTGAATTTATGGAAGAACAATCACGTCTAATGAATTGGGCTAGTACTAATTCATTTAATTTAGAGCCAAGTGTACGACGGGGAGAAATCCAATCTGTGTTGGCTGATCCTAACGAAATCGACCAAGATCTTTTGGTACATGTGCAATTTTGTTTTTTATGCAGAGTATTAAGTTGCGTCGCAACCAATAATTCTGCAAAAACTGTTTTGGAATTGTTGGGTCAGAGATTTCTTTCTTCGGGGACAGATCCTGACAAAACAAAGCGGATTGTTATCGTAAATGCTTTTAGCAATCACAATCCCGATATCGTTGGAAGCGCCAGTACTTTGTTGAGTAAAGAATTTATTCTTTATAATGCAGAAAATGGTGCTGGGCGTAAACTCGAAATTGTTAATGAACAATTTCACCAATACTACCATAAGGTAGTAAGTGCAATTACATTAAAAACATGTTAAATGCTATAATAACGGAGTGGAAAGCAGTAATGCTATCGCTCCGTTATTTTTTAGTAAAAATCTATTATGTTGGATAATCAAATTACATTATTGAATGAAACGACACTTAAGTGTCTGAATGAAGCTGATGAAATAAATATCATTAAGTCTTTTGCTCAAATCGGGATAAAAGTTCTCGCTGCAGATTTTGGCTTTGTGTGGCTTAACTCATTGGAATCAAAAGAATTGAAACTTGTATACAAAAGCCCACATACTCCTTATACTCCACAAAATCCTAAAGAGGATGGAAGAAATTATAAGGTGATTAAAAACTTTCTTCCTGATTATGTGACTAAAGTCAAAAAAAGAAATGACCAATACGATGTTAGTTCGCATATGAAAAGCTTCGTTATTATTCCATTGGGATACAAAAAAAGAGCGTATGGTAGTATGGTATTTTGTTTCAAAAAAGAGGAACCGTTTCTTGAAGATAAAAAAAGTCTTTGTGTATTTCTCGGCAACAGCACTGCCCAAACATTAACCATCAATCGTCTTATTGCCACTGAAATTGAAACACAAAAAAGGGTAATAGCGTTGAAAGAAGTTTCAAGACTTTTAAATGAAGAAAAAATAAAAACAGAATTTATTGCTAACACTACTCACGAACTTCGGACACCACTTGCTATTATCCAGGGTAATGTACATTTGGCGATGTTGCGTCTCGATCGAGATGCAAAAATACCAAAGAGCGTGTTGAGGGCGATCGACCATGAAGTCGTGTACTTGTCGGGGATTATTTCTGACTTGAGTATTTTGATTTCAAAAGAAGGTAAATTTAAACATGATGTTGTTCGCGAAAATGTGAATTTGAACCTCTTGATAAAGAGGGTTATAAAAAGATGCGAGACATTAGCAGATAAAAAAAATATTTCCATAAAACTGCATAAAATGCCGGAAGTCACTCTGAATGGGGACGCTACATATCTAACAAAAATGTTGGTTAATCTAATTAGTAATTCTATTATTTATGGCAACAAAAAAGGTCGTACTGAAGTTATAGTTAAAAAAATAAAGAAAAATATTATCATTACAGTAAGTGATAATGGTATTGGTATTTCTAAAGGGGATCTACCTCATATCTTTAAAAGATTCTATAGAGTGGACAAATTTCATAATTCCGGGGGAAATAGTATCGGACTGGGTCTTGCAATTGTAAAATGGATTGCAGAAATCCATAACGGCACCGTAAGTGTTAAAAGCACTCTAGGTAAGGGGAGTACTTTTAGTGTATCTCTAAAAACTAGTGATAATTAAAATAACTTTTAAACTTAATTGCAATAATAGAGCTGTTTGAACGTCTCTATAAGTATGGAAGCAATTAAAAACGACATTAAACAAAATCTTAGATTTCTAGGGACTGATTTTATTACACGATTAGGAGAAGAAAGTTGGACATATATCAAAACAGTTGTAGACGTAGTCCGCGAACCTGTTTTAATTCTCGATAAAGACTTGCGTGTAATGGCCGCAAATGAACCTTTCTACAAGACATTTCAAGTCGAACCTAAAGATACAGAGAATAAGATTTTATATGAGCTCGGGAATAAACAATGGGATATACCAAAATTGCGTGAACTTTTAGAGGATATATTGCCTAAGGATACCTTTTTTAAAGGCTTTGAGGTTACTCATGATTTTCCAATTATTGGAAAAAAAGTTATGATTTTAAATGCTCGTGAGATTCACTGCAAAGATGATCCCAATCAAGATCCTTGTCCGCCTATAATACTTCTTGCAATAGAAGATATTACCGAGATGATGGGTGTGGCTGAGATGCTTGCGCTTCATAGTAATCAATTCGAATTAAGAATGGCAGAGAAAACTGAAACGATGGAAAGTCATATTAAAGAATTAGAAAAAGAGTTAGATGAACTTAAAAATAAATAAATCGTTTCTGCGGTTTCAATAGAACCTTTGTTTTAGTTATGTGTTGAACAAAACTTATATTTATTACTTATTTGGAGCCGCTTCTCAGACTCGGTCACACATAAAATTTTGGTAAATTTTTGCGCGACCCCGACTCAGCTCGTCAGCTTCCGTCTTTCAAGTCTTTCGTGCCACATTAAAAAATACCCATATGGGTATTTTTTAAGTGAGCCGCTTCTCAGACTTGAATAGTTCCAACGCTTTAGTTATGTGTTGAACAGAACCTATATTTATCACTTACTTTGAGCCGCTTCCCAGACTCGAACTGGGGACCCTCACTTTACAAAAGTGTAGCTCTACCAACTGAGCTAAAGCGGCGTAATTTTATTTTTTAAAACATAATTTATCTTAATAAATCTCTAACACATTGATATTATCATACTTTTTCTATTTATCAAAGTCTACCTCGTGTTTCTTTTTTATAGCGTATTTCATGCGTTTCAAGCGTATTCTAAGTTCAAAGATTGCACGTCTCATAAAAGTAGGTTTGAAGGTCGTGTCTTCTTTTTTTTCAATATTGAGAACTTCTTGTATTTTTGGTTTTGTATCTAGATACCACTTTTTTAATTTGGCAGTTAATATAAACCAATATTTCGCGGATAACAATACTAAACTAAAAGTGATACTTTTTATTACAGATAAAATAGTTTTTTCGAGATTTTTATACTCAAATTTAATTTGCTCTTTATCTTCTTCTAATTTTATCTGCCCTGTTTGCATTTGCCAAGCTCTAAAATACAGCATGGCAAATGCGAGAGTAGTAGATATAAGAAATATCACTATTATTAGTATCATAATTATGCTATAGATTCACGAATGAATTTTACAAAAGTCGCATTATTTTGTTTCAGTAATCCGTCGATAGTTATGTCAGGATTCTTAATGTAACTTTGGTCCATAAGTGTTTGTTCTTTAAAATAAGTGCTTATTTTTCCTTCAAGAATTTTAGTTTTAATATCTTCTGGTTTGTCTGATTCAGCAACTTCTTTTTGGAATACTTCCATAACTTTTTCTTTGTCTTCTTCCTTTATTTCTGCTTGTGATGCATACATCGGCTTCATAGCAGCTATGTGCATAGCTATATCTCGAGCTAAATCTTTTGTACCACCTTCTAGAGAAACAATCACGCATGATTTCATGTTGTGAACATAACTTCCGAGAGTTGATCCTTCGATTTCTTCAACTACACCAACTGATATCTTTTCACCTAATTTTTGTACTCCGGCATCTGTTATCTCTGCACATTCTGGTGTAGATATAAAAGCAGATCCATTTTCTAGAACTTTAGAAGATACATTTTTTGCTATTTCGATGAAATCACTATTTCGAGCTACGAAGTCTGTCTCACAGTTTAGTGTCAGCATTACCATTTTACTGTCTTTTTCAGCTACAACAATGACACCTTCATGTGCTTCACGGTCAGCTTTTTTCATTGAAATAGAACTTGATTTCTTTTTTAGTATGATTAGAGCTTTCTCTAAATCACCCTCGGCTTCAACTAATGCATTTTTACATTGCATAACTGAAACACCAGTTTTTTCTCGTAAATCTTTTACTTGCTCTGCTGTAATCTCCATATATTATAAATTTAATTTATTTGTTAATGTATTATTTCACTTCACCTTTAGAACCTTTTTTGTATGCTTCTTTTACGTTATCTAGGAAGTAAGTTATGCTTGAAACAGATGCATCATTTCCTAAAACAGGGAATTTAACTTCTTTTAGATTACAGTCAGTGTTAAGTAATGATACAATAGATAAATTCATTTTATTTGCTTCTGTAACTGCTAGGTTTTCTTTCTTTGAATCGATAACAATCATTGCATCTGGGATTTTTGAAAGGGAAGTCACACCTTGGAAATTTTCGGTCATGTCTAGCATTTCGCGTTCTATTAGTAGTCTTTCTTTCTTTGTATATTTTTCTAATTCACCTTTTTCTTTTTTGTCTCGCAAATCAAGTAATTTAGAAATACGTTTTTTTATCTCAGAGAAGTTAGTGATTGTTCCTCCAACCCAACGTTCATTTACATAGGGCATATTTAAAACAAGAGCTGTTTCGATGATCTTTTGTTTTGCCTCAGCTTTTGTTCCAACGAAAAGGATTGTTTTACCAAGTGATGCAAGGCGAGTAACTTCAGCCAAAGCATTCTCGAAAAGAGGGAAAGTCTTCTCTAAGTTTATAATATCTACATTGTTTTTTGTTGCAAAAATGTAATTCTTTGCAGATGCGTGGCGACGACTTTTTGAATACCCATAGTGAGTACCCGCCTTGAACATTTCTTCTATTTGTTTGTTTTCTGTGCTCATATTTTTTTCTAGAACTTTAGTCTAGTTATTATTAATTAATTATAAACAATCCGTTTTTAAGCATTTCAGCTCGGCCATTTCGATTTAGGCCTTATTTACAAGGGTATTTGTAATAAAAAAATCCCTCACGGATAG
>JAYTNB010000002.1:0-6065 GCA_043748495.1 bacterium
TTTAAATTTTTTTCTTTTGCAAAAGAGATTGCTTCGTTTAATTCATCTATATTTTTAATAATACAAAAATACCGAAAAGTCCCACCGATTTTTAAAGTACAGTATTTTTTGATATCCACATTTTCGTCTATTTTTAACATCCCAATAAGAAAATAGTACAGAGCGCGTATAATATATATGCTCTATGTAACTAGTAATTAAAATAATATATACTTCCCCGTAGCCGATTTTCTAACGGGACAAGTATTGCGATTATATCACATATGATATATAATACAAATACTTGTCCCGTAGGATATCACTGTTTTCTAACCAACTACATCTACGGAACATATTTTTATTAATAATTATATACGTATATCTAACGCGTATCATTTGGAATGAAACAAACAGATCAACAAAAAATAGGATTTTTTATCAAAGAACTCCGCGAGAAAAAGGGCATGACCCAGAAAGCTTTTGCCGATGCGCTTGCCACTTCACAGAGTGCTGTTGCTCGTATGGAAAAGGGAGAACAAAACTTCACAACAGATTTATTATCAAAAGTAAGCACTGTTCTCGAACACCAAGTTGTGTCTATCAATAGTTCTATAGATTTCAAAGTAACAGGTGGGCGCAAACTCCAAGGTAGTATCGACACCAGTTTTTCTAAAAATGGATCAGTAGGTCTTTTGTGTGCGAGTCTCTTAAATAAAGGAACAACAACCCTTCATGGTATAGCTCGCATCGAAGAAGTCTACAGAATCATCGAAGTTCTCGAAAGTATTGGTGTATCGTGTAAATGGACAGCTTCTCACACCTTAGTTATAAAAACTCCAAAAGTTTTGGATTTAAAAAATATAAATAAAGCTTCAGCTATAAAAACTCGCTCTATCATTATGTTTATAGGGCCGTTGGTTCACTTGTTCCCCTCTTTTTCTATACCACACGCTCAAGGGTGCAATCTAGGTAAACGTACGATAAGTGCACATATGTATGCTCTCGAAGAATTTGGTATAAAAATAAAAACGATGCCAGAGAGTTACGATGTGTCATATTCGAAACTTAAACCAACAGATATCGTCATGTACGAGTCTGGTGACACCGCTTGTGAAAATATATTAATGACAGCTGCAAAAATAAAAGGCAAAACTATCATCGAGTGTGCCAGTGGTAACTACATGGTCCAAGAGATTTGTTTCTTTTTAGAAAAGCTCGGTGTTAAAATCGAAGGGATAGGCACCACCACTTTAACTGTTCATGGTGTAGAAGATATAAATATAGATATCGAGTATCACAACAGCGAAGACCCGATAGAATCTATGATGTTTATAGCTTCGGCTGTCGCAACTGATTCGACTTTAACTATCAATCGCTGTCCTATCGACTTTTTAACATTAGAATTATACAAACTTAAAAAAATGGGACTCAAGTACAATGTACTCAAAAAATATCTTTCCTATAACAATAAAACAAAGCTTATCGACATAAAGATCCTTCCAAGTAAACTAACTGCTCCTCATGACAAAATACACGCTAATCCGTATCCAGGAATCAACATAGACAATCTACCATTTTTTGTACCTATCGCCGTTCGAGCAAAAGGAACAACTCTTATTCATGACTGGTTTTACGAAAATCGTGCCATCTATGCAACCGAGCTTAATCGCCTAGGAGCTGATGTAGTTCTTGCCGATCCACACCGCCTTTACATAACAGGTGGGACACCACTTAGTAGTGCCCAAGTCGTCTGCCCGCCTGCACTTCGCCCATCTATGGTCATACTCATCTCTATGATGGCCGCATCCGGTACATCGATACTGCGCAATGTATACATGATCAAACGTGGTTATGAAGACATAGCTGAGCGTCTAAACTCTATTGGTGCTGAAATTAAAATTTTGAAATAATAAGATTGCATGCTTATATAAAATTTCAAATTAAGGATTATCATAACAACCTGAGTAGTTGCCGTAATAAACTGGATATTCACCCTTTCCACTACTACCAACGCAATACCAATTACCATTATTTAATTGAGCTGACCAAGAGAATGAATTACTGCATGTACTCGGACTAGTATATATTAAAATCCTATATCCAGGATTATTGGCTAAATCTTTTGAGTTATTGTATATGACTTTACAAATCGCGCTTGCTTGACTTGCATAATTTCCAGAAAAATACGAAATGTCACAAGCTGAAATATTATTAACCCAATCAACAGAGTCATTACAATAACTTCCTGCATCGTTATAATGTAGATTCATCAATGTCGCTGCTTGATTTAGCTCACTTTTTATAACTGCATCTTTTGCTTTTATTCTTGCACTATTTAAAGATGACAAAACAACACTAGAAAGTAAACTAATAATAGAAACAACAACTAGAAGTTCTATGAGAGTAAAACCGCCTGAAAAATTAAGAATTTTTGATGGGTAAAACCTTTTTGATTTTTGATTTTTGATTTTTGATTTTTTCATCTGACTGTGTTTATTGTAACATATTACATCTTCTTTATCTCCATACACATAAAAAGTGGGATTTCTTTACGAGCCATATCCTCGGCGTTTTGGCGGGGGCCGGTGCCTGACTTTTTGTGTGATATCCACTCTTCGAGTCGTGTTACAGCAAAGCCATTTTTGAAAAATACTTTCATATAATCCTGAAGTGAACGGTGGAATGAAATAGTTTTTATTTTTTTCTTTACATTCTTCTCCCCTGGGGTCATGTCTATGTCTATTTTATGCCCTGATAAATATTTGGCGACGGTGCGACTCTGTATACCATCTACAAAACTCCAATCACTTGTTTGTGGTATACGAAAGGTTGGATGATTCAATACAATAACAACTCTCCCTCCTTTTTTTAAAACTCTATTACACTCAGCAAATACATCAGCAATATTTTCGATATTTTGGATTGCTAAAACAATAACAACAGTATCCAGACTCTCTTTGTTGACGAAATTTATCTTATGCGCAGGATTTACATAATAAGATATACCCTTCGGACTATGTTCTCGTGCTATTTCTATCAGATTGCGAGATATGTCTGAAGCTACAATAGTCGCTCCACTTTGATAAAAAATATTAGCAAAATAACCTTGGCCACACGCCAAGTCTAAAACTTTCTCGTCTTTTTTTAAATTTAAAAATCGATTTAAATTTGGTGTAATAACTTGTGCTTGATAGCTATCTGGATCTTTTTTTAATAAGTCGTCATACCATTTGGAAACAGTATTCCATGATGTTTGCTTTGCTTTTTGATTATTTCGGTCATTCATTTATAGAGTATAGCAGACTACTCTAGAATCTTAAAATCTTCATTGTTTTTATCAGAGGTAGTTTTAATCTTATTTTTATTTATTAAAACTGTTGCTAAAGCTGTAATTAGTAGAACCCCTAGGCCTGCGTATGCTATATCTTTATTTGTCACAGTATTTGATTTTTCTTTTGTTACAGATTCTACAGCACTTGCACTTAAATTATTTAAATCAACAACCTTTGTATCTTTTTTAATTTGTGGAATGACTTCAAACTGAGCCTCGGTGTCGCTTGATATCTCAGAAGCTTTTGTATATTTTTCACTAGTATCTTTTAAATTATTTTCCAACTTTTTTAGAGAAGAATCAGGATAAGTTGATATCAAGTCCCCCGTTGGATTTGTGAGTCTGATTGAGGTGACATCGTTATAATCAAAGGCAGTTATTCGACTAGATATCTTTAGAGAATGATTGCCCAACAGACTTGTACCACGAGGAATTTTAAAAACATGATTCGTTCCATTTATATTCCATCCAGATATATCTATTTCATTATTACTTTCATTTTTTAATTCTATATATGGATCTTTACTATCACCAACTGCTGAGACAATAACAGCCACATCGAGAACTTTTATAACTAGTCTATCTACTGCTTTTGGTTCGGTGTCAAAAATTGTATCGTAGTACTCGAGGGTCACAACGTATTCACCAGGATAAAAATAAGTATGGGTAAACTTGGTCGGAATAGTCTCATTTTTTATTTCTCCATCACCAAAATTCCAAACCAATCTCCCGTTTGTTAATATTTCTTTTGATTGTCCAATAGTTTCGGATTTGATATCGAAAGCCACACCAGAAACAACGATTTTTTTACTTATGATATTTGTTGCTATTTTGGCATTAGCGACTTTTGCATTGACCGTTTTCACCCCCGATGATCCAGAACCACTACTCGAAGAACTAGGAGCTGGAGGTGGGCTTGTGGTACTAGGCGTATTTGTGTTTGTGTTTGGATCAATAATAACTGGAGCTGATTCCTCATTTTGGGCTCCAGGTGTAGGGAGACCACCTTTCCAACTACTACCAATTTTTTGCAAAGAGTTACTATCCTCGGATGCACCCATGCTTGATGTATAAGTTGTACTATTTACAGTTGTACCATCATTGATGATAGAAACAGTGTCACCATCTTTGTCTAATGATAAAACAGTATCTATCACTTGACCTGAGTATCCACTATGATCAGACAGGAAAGTATCTTTATCCCCTGTTATAATAAAATAACTATGACCTTCAACAATAAAATTTGCCTTATCATTTAGATAGTGTGACGAGCCGTCATTGAAACGCCATTTAATGGCATCGACTTCGAAACTATCAGCACTATTATTATAGATTTCGACCCATTGATGACCTGTATTACTACCTACAGGATCATACATTATTTCAGTTATCTCTAAGGAAGCTTTCGCACTTTTCACACACACTAAAAATACTACCAAAATCATAAATGTGATTTTAGCAAAATTGTTTATTGTTTTTATAGACATAAAATTTATTCTAAAACTTTTAATAAAACTTCTTGTGGAACTTCTTTTTGTGTTTTAGGTTTCTGCCAAAGTAAATCTTCTTTATCTTTTTGATTATTACTTATTGGCATTTCTTCTTTATATTCTTTATTCCCAACAAATCCTTCCAGGACTTTCATAACTTCATCTTGTAAAATAGAACTTCTAGGAGTTTGATGTATGATTGTTTTTATTTCTTCTTGCTTAACCTTAGACTCTTCTTTTACTAAATCGACGATATTTTCAATTTCTATTTTTTTAATTTCTATTTTTTCTTCAACATGAGCAACAGGAACAATCGGAATAAATATGTTTTCATTCTTTTCTTCTTCTTTTGCCTTTTCTATTATGCTTGCAATTGTAGTTTCTTTTTTAATTTCTGGTATTTTTGTCTCTTCTTTTGATTTTTCTTTTTCTGCCATTACTTTCGTTAATAAATCCTTTAAAGAAGACTTTTTTTCTTCAGAAGCTTCTTTGTTTACAGTATTTATATTTTTATTCACAATGGTATTCGTTTTATTTTTTAACGAATCCAGTGACATACTTTTTTGCTGTTCATCTTCGTTTTTAATGAAATGTTTATTAACAAAGTTAGTATTTTTTTGTTCATAAGAAGTAGTATGATTTTTTATATTTTTCTCAAAAACCTTTGGAATTACTTTGACTTCAGGTTTGTCTACTACTTGATTTTTAACAATTGGCACAGTTGCGGGCGTGACAATACTCACAGTTGGTGTTGGTACTGCTGTTGGTACTGGTGTTTTAACAGCAACAAAAGGTTGAGTTTTATTTGGAAAATTATTTTTAAAAACTGGTTTAACAAAATCTTTTCTAGGAACAAAACTAGAGGAATTAGGAGGAGGTGTATTTGTCTTTGTACTTGGATTTGATGATTTAGTTATTTCAGATGGTTGGAATTCTATTCCGAGCATAGCAAGTGGTGAATGTGACGCTCCTTCGTCTTGTCGAGCAGAACGAGAAGCAACGAATCCAGTTCCTGCTTTTATTTCACCACTTTTTATTTTAAACATACATTCTTTACAGTAAACAGGGCGACCTTCTTTAGGTTCAAAAGGTACAAATGTGACCTTGCCACAGTTAGAACATTCTGCTTTAAATTTCGATTCACCTTCTTCGTTTTGAACCATACCACTCCATTTGGTTATTGTGTCTTCGACTTCTTGTCTTGGTTTAGTATAAAGCTCACGAGATGAAGCAATTATTTTTTCTTTAACTCCATCAGAAACATC
>JAYTNB010000003.1:0-13742 GCA_043748495.1 bacterium
CGCTCCGTTATGGTTCACGAAATAATCAAGTTGATGCATTGCAAACTATCTTAATAGATAAAGGTTATCTCGATGAAAGCTATGCAACAGGATTATTCTCAAGTCGTACTCGTACAGCTCTGAAACTCTTACAATCTGCAAATGGTTTAAATCCTGATGGTTCTGTTGGTCCATTTACAAGAGCGCTACTAAACAATCTGTGGAAGACTCAATGTATTGCTGATCAAGACGATACTAATTAGTCTAAACAAAAAAACCTCGAAAGAGGTTTTTTTGTTGACTTTTTTTTGTAATTATATGTATAATACGTTTATGACTACAATAACAATCCCAAATAATTTAAAAGAAGAAAAAGACTTGTATGTAGTAACTCGTTCTCAGTACGAGATGCTCCAATCTTTTAAGAATTCCTCGCTTTCTAAAAACAAAATAGCTTTAAATTTAAAAGAAGGATTAAGTGATATTAAAAATAAAAGAGCGTTAGGACCTTTCACTTCTGTTGCTTCTGGACTTAAAGCATTAAAAAAACAAAAATAGGATAAAATGAAGTACGAATTCTCTAATAAGTTTATAAAATCATACCACTCTTTTCCAAAAAGTACTCAAGAAAAGTTTGATAAACAATTAGCTTATTTATTGAAAAATATTAGACATCCATCTTTGCATACAAAAAAATATTATGAGTCTGAAAATATATGGCAAGCGAGAGTAGATAAAAACATAAGATTTTGGTTCGTTATAAACAACGATATCTATTCTATAATTGACATAGGTAACCATCCAAAGTAATTATTACCTTCAATTTGACTTTATTAGAGTAAAAGCGTATTATAGTTAAATAAGCCCGAAAGGGTGGTTTTTAATAAGAGTCCTTTTTTGTAAAATATAAATTATATGAATAAAACTATAGAATTTTTAAAGGAAGTGAAAGCAGAAGCTTACAATGTAACATGGCCTAAAAGAAGTCAGACTATTATGTATACAGTAGCTGTTTTGTTGGTTTCAGTGGGAGTTGCTTATTTCCTCGGTTTATTTGATTCTTTGTTTTCAAAAGGTCTTGAGTATTTACTTAACAATTAACTTAGTTTCCCCGCCGTTGGCGGGGCAAGAAAATTATGGCAAAACAAGAACTACAAGGAGAGCGGAATTGGTACGCTATCCATACATATGCAGGTTATGAAAATGCTGTTATGCGTAACCTAAAACAACGCATCGACTCACTAGGTGTAAATGACAAGATTTTCAACATCGTTGTTCCGACTGAAAAGAAAATAAAAATCAAAGCCGGTAAGCGTGTCGAAACTGAAGAAAAGGTTTATCCAGGTTATGTTCTCGTAGATATGATAGTAGACGATAACTCTTGGTATGTTGTTCGAAATACTCCACGTGTGACTGGATTCGTAGGAGCAGGAGTTAACCCTGTTCCACTAAACAAGAAAGAAGTAGAATTTATGTTTGGTCGCATGGAGAATCAAAATGAAGGCAACAAACACCAAATGGATGTCGAAGTTGAAGAAATAGTTATGATTGCCGACGGCCCATTCAAAGACCTCGAAGGCAAGATAAGCAACGTCGATCGTGAGCGTGGAAAAGTCAAAGTTTTGGTTTCAATGTTTGGTCGTGAGACTCCAGTCGAATTAGATTTCCTACAAATTAAGAAACTTTAAAATATTTGCATTTTGTCACTGTTTCCAGTATAGTATTGGGACATAAAGAGATTATCAGTATACAAATTATATGGCTAAAAAAATAACAAAAAAAATTAAATTACAAATTCCTGCTGCAAAGGCAACTCCTGCGCCACCACTTGGTCCTGCTTTAGGTCAAGCTGGAATAAACATTTCTGAATTTTGTCAGAAATTCAACGCATTAACAGCAACTATGGCAGGGGATATCGTCGGTTGTGCTATCGTCGTCTACGAAGACCGTACCTACGATATAAAGATTAAAACTCCTCCTGTTACAGGCCTCATCCTAAAAGCTATCGGTATAGAAAAAGGAAGTTCAAAAGCGAACACTTCAAAAGTTGGTAAAATAACAAAAGACCAATTAAAAGCTATAGCAGAAAGAAAAATGCCAGATTTAAACGCTAAAGACTTAGAAGGAGCTATGAAAACTATCGCAGGATCTGCTCGTTCAGCAGGGATCACAGTAGTAGAATAAAAAACAAAATAGAAAACACTTTTTTGAAAGTCCTCTGGTTTAAACAACCAGACTTCTCAAAAAAGTGTTTTTTTAATATATAAATAAAAATAAAATACTCTTAGAGAAACAACTTGCGCAAGGCTGTCTGAGTCTGAGCAGAGCACAAATTTTTACCAAAAAATTATGCGTGTGTTTCGAAAAGAGTATTCTCTGTATCTACACAAAACAAAAATACTCTTAGAGAAACAACTATCGCAGGACTGTCGAGTCCGAGATGAGCACAAATTTTCAGTAGAAAATTATGCGTGTGTTTCGAAAAGAGTAGGTTTGTTTTGTGTTTGTATTCTTAATTTGTCTAAACCCTCTCTACATATTCACCAGTTTCTGTATTAACTCTTATCTTGTCACCATTTTCAATAAAGAATGGGACATTTATCTTGACGCCATTTTCTAGAGTTACCAATTTACCTCCACCATTAGCAGTATTTCCTCGTATTGATGGGGGAGCGTCTTTTACTATGAACTCCATTTTAACAGGAAGTTTTATTTTGATTATTATTTCCTCGTCATCATTATTCCAGACTAAAGCAACGACATTTTCATTGGCTTGTAGATGTTTAATTTCTATGCTATCTTTTGTATATGGAGAAAAAAAATTTCTTTTCTAAAAAAGAAGATGATCATAATAAAAGTACGCAGGAAAAAATTATTAATCAAAAAAATCTTTGGAATAATCAACATGTAACTAGAGAGAGAGAGCATCAAGACTTAGAAGATATTCCAAATATTTCCGCTGTAAGTATTGTTGGCTGTATACCAGAAGAGGGCACTGTGTTAGAAATAGGGGCAGGCAACGGAAGAGACGCAAGATATTTTATAAAAGCTAAAAATTGTCAAGTTTTAGCTGTCGATTTTTCCGAAAATGCTATTAATCAAATGATCGAAGCTTCAAAAAAAGATGGAACTATTGAAAGACTAAGTACTATTCTGTCAGACACTCGAGACTTAGAAGCACCTAAAGTTGATTCATTGGATATGTTTTACGCAAGATCTTCCTTGCATCTTTCTGACACTGATTTGTATCTACTTTTTAAAAAAATAGTACCAGCTTTAAAGGTTGGAGGACATGTGTTTATAGAAGGAAAAACAACTAAAGATTTAAAGATATCAAGAAGTACATTAGTAGATGATAATTTGTTAGAAGATAAAGATGGACACCTAAGAAGATCTTGGAATTCTGATTTTATTAAAGTCTTTTGCCATAAAACTGGACTAAAATTAATTGAAATTTCTGATAAAACAGAATTTTGGCGAGATACCGAAACGAGTTTTATTAACTTTCTAGCCAAAAAAGAACAATAATATGAACACTCACACTAAAGCCATAGTTTCAGCTATTTTATTTAAAAAAGATACAGACGGTATTAAGATTTTTATTCAAACTAGATGGAAGCCTCACATAGATTCTCCGTATTCAGGAATGTTTGAAATACCAGCTGGCGGTATAGATGCTTATGAAAATGTATATGAAGCTCTAAAAAGAGAAATTAAAGAAGAATGTGGTTTGGATATTGTAAAAATAATAAACAATTTTCAAAGCGATATAGACGAGCCTGTTTCTGACGACAAGGCTTTTGTCTTTAGTCCGTTTGTATGCCAACAAGTCCTATCAACTAGAAATGGATTACCGTGGATTGGTTTTGTTTTCTTGTGTGAGGTTGAAGGGGAAGTAAAAATGCAAGAAAGTGAAGCCAAAGACCCTCAATGGCTTACTTTAGATGAATTGGAAAAATTATTAAATACAAAAAGTGAAAAAATATTTCCACTACAATTACCAGTTTTGAAGTATTATTTACAGTGGGCAAGAATTCAGTTTAGTGTTATTTAAGGGTGTTAATCAATAAATAAAAAATAGCTTTAAAAACTCTTAATAATACGCCAAGGTATTGAAACGATTTTTAATTACACCCTCTCTACATATTCACCAGTTTCTGTATTAACTCTTATCTTGTCACCATTTTCAATAAAGAATGGGACATTTATCTTGACGCCATTTTCTAGGGTTATTAGTTTACCTCCACCATTAGCAGTATTTCCTCGTATTGATGGGGGAGCGTCTTTTACTATGAACTCCATTTTAACAGGAAGTTTTATTTTGATTATTACTTCCTCGTCATCATTATTCCAGACTAAAGCAACGACATTTTCATTGGCTTGTAGATACTTCGCATCATCTCCTAGGATCGTATCTTTGAGTGTGAATCGTTCACTCGGTATATCAGGATTACAAAACCAGTATTCACCTTTATTTGTGTACAAAAAACGGACATCTTTTTTAGAAATATCTGCTTCTTCTGCTTTGTCTGCAGCGTGAAAAGCTGTATTCCACGTTCGTCCTGATATTAAACTCTTTAGCTTAACTTGATTTTGAGGTTTACGCTGTTGAGTTCGGGCTACATGTGATTCCATAACTTCACATGGTTCATCTTCATGTATGATAATTTTCTTTTCTTTTATTTCACTGTATTCAAGTAATGCCATATGATTTTTCTAGGTTCTAGGTTATTAATGATAACTCTTAACATTTTACTGATTTCTATAATTATTTCAAGTTGTTTTTCTGTTTTTATATTGTATAAGTCTTCACAAAGCATTAGTTGTGTTTCAAGTTCTGAAGTCGATCCGTAGGCCATGTGCAAAAATTGACTATAATCTTTGCTTGTTTTTCTTCTACTTCCTTCTGCAATATTTGAAATTATAGAAATAGATGCTCTACGCATTTGTGATTGAAGTCCGAAAGTGCAAGATGGGGTAGTGTAGATGTGATTTGATAAACTTGCTTTACAAGTTCGTATCCTTTTTGCCAAACAATTAAATCTTTGTAGGATTTTATCTTTGCATTTTCCATCTGTTTTTTATTTATTTTAATTTACTAAAAACTACTCATTAATCACTACTCACTAATCACTAGAACTCGCAACCTGTATTTCTCCAAAACGTCCTCTGATTTCTTTTAGTATTTCGTCAGACAATTTCTTCTCTGAACGCAGGTATGTGCGTGCTGCATCATATCCACGACCGAGTTTTATTTCCTCTACCGGGCCTTTTTCGCGAGCTTTAGCTGTTCCTAGATATGTATAGATAGCACCACTGGACTTACTGATAATACCTATTTTCTCACCTAGTGCCATCAGTTCACCTTCGCGACTGATACCTTCACCGTATAGTATATCAAACTCTGTTTGTTTAAAAGGGGCAGCAACTTTGTTTTTGACAACTTTTACTCTAGTTCGACTACCCACGACTTCTTCACCTTTTTTGATCTGGGCTATGCGACGTATGTCTAAACGAATAGAAGTATAGAATTTAAGCGCTTTACCTCCTGGAGTAGTTTCTGGATTACCAAACATGATACCTATTTGCATACGAATCTGGTTTATAAAGATCACAACTGTTTTACTTCGAGCAACTATAGCGGTCAGTTTACGAAGCGCTTGTGACATCAATCGTGCTTGTTTACCAACATGTGATTGACCCATATCACCTTCGATTTCATCACGTGGAGTCAGGGCTGCAACAGAGTCTATAACGATAACGTCTATTTTACCAGAACGAACTAGACTCTCTGTTATCTCTAGTCCTTGTTCACCATTGTCTGGTTGAGATATAAGCAGGTTTTTTATGTTAACACCTAGTTTAGCAGCATAATCTGGATCCATAGCGTGCTCTGCGTCGATATAAGCGCAAACACCACCTTTCTTTTGAGCTTCAGCTACTATATGTAGAGCTAAAGTTGTCTTACCGCTTGATTCTGGTCCAAATATCTCTATGATACGTCCTCTCGGCACACCACCGATACCGAGTGCCATATCGAGCCCTATAGATCCAGTAGGGACAACATCTATATCGACTTTTGGTGAATCACCGAGCTTCATGATAGCTCCTTCTCCAAATTTAGTTTGGATAGATCTAATCGTATCTTCAACTGAATTACCATTCTCTTTTGCTTCTTTTTTTGCTTTTTTTAACATATATGTAATTGTTATTTTAATAATGCTACCTCAACTTTTTCTTTGTGATAGATCTCGATCTCTTTATCACTTTTATGTCCGAATTTGTCCTGAGCTTCTATTGTTACAGTTTGCAATCCATTTATCACTGCTATTTTTTCTTCAAAATTTCCTTTTTTATCTATAAATATTTCTCTACCATTTAGACTAATATATACAGCATTTGGAGCTTTCCCACGGATTGTATTTATAGACAGTTCAGTGTTTTCAATATCGACTGATAATTTCATATTCGTAAAAATATTTTCAGTCTTCATAAAAGTAAAAGTTAAGATAAAAATAAACAACAATCCATAACTTGTATTTCTTAACCACCATTTTAGATTTTTATCTTTTACTTTGTTCATATTACATATTTATCAATCCATCTTCATTTGAAAGAGGGGAATTACTTGGACGACCCTCCAATACTTCTCTTGGTTTAGCACCATTTCCGGGACCAACGACACCTTTTTCTTCGAGCATATCTATTAGTTTAGCAGCACGAGCATAGCCAACACCTAGCTTTCTTTGTAGGTATGATGTCGATGCTTTGCCGGCTTCTATCACTGTTTGTCTTGCGTCTTCGTATAGATCATCACCTCCATCGTCAGATCCTAGGCTACCAGAGAACATACTAGATCCTTTATCTATGTTACCATTTAATTCTATTGTACCAGGTAGTTCGTCTTCGTATTCCTTTTTTAGATATTCTACGACTTTTTTCACTTCTTCTTCAGATATAAAAGCACTCTGTAGACGTTCAGGTTGAGACATTTCGGCTGTTGCATATAGCATATCTCCAGCACCGAGTAATTTTTCTGCACCACCTTGGTCTAGTATAGTACGTGAATCTATTTGTGATGATACCTGCAGAGCTACACGTGTCGGAACATTGGCCTTTATGAGTCCTGTGATGACATTAACAGACGGTCTTTGTGTAGATAGTACGAGATGTATGCCAACAGCACGGGACATCTGAGCGAGACGGACTATTCCACTTTCTAATTCTCTAGGATAAGCTTGCATTATGTCGGCTAATTCATCTATTAGTATCACTATGTATGGCATTTTCTCTAAACCTTCTTCTTTTTTAGCTTTTGCGTAGATATTGTTTTGATACGATTCTATATCACGGACTTGATGAGCTTCGAGTAGATTGTATCGTCGGTCCATTTCATTTGCTGCCCATTTTAGTGCGAGGATTGTTTTCTTTGGGTCTGTTATTACAGGAGTTAGTAGATGAGGTATTTTGTTATACAAAGTTAATTCAACACGTTTTGGGTCCACCATGATAAATTTCAGATCCTCTGGCCCATTTCGATACAGGAGGGATGTAACAATAGAGTGGATAGTAACTGACTTACCAGAACCAGTAGTACCAGCCACAAGCATGTGTGGCATTTTAGCCAGATTTCCAAAAGTTGCTTTCCCTGATAGTCCACGTCCTAGGGCTACAGTTAGTGGTTTCGGAGAGTTTTGGAATTTATCATCAGAGAGGAGGGTTGCAAGTCCAACTGTAGATTTTATTTTATTTGGTATTTCTATACCGACGAGTGACTTGCCTGGGATCGGAGCTTCTATACGGATAGGGTGGGCAGCAAGTGAAAGAGCCAAATCATTTTGGAGTCCAAGGATACGAGAAAGTTTAACCCCTTGAGCTGGCTTTAGAGCATAGCGAGTTACTGTCGGACCGATAGTAACTTCGTCCATTTCAACAGAAATACCAAAGTTCAAAAGAGTACGTTGTATGATATTCATATTACCTTTTAGGTCACCAACATTTGGCTTGCCTTTATCTTTCTCCAGTAGATCAAGTGGTGGGGGATTGTACTTTTTAGAGATAAATTTTTTAGACTTTAACATTCTCTCTTCTATTATCAACTCATCATCATCTACTGTTTCTTCTTCTGTGATTTCTTTTGCATCAGTAGTGTCTTCTTTTTTTGTTTCTATCTCTTCTATTTTATCTGATTTTAGCAATGTCGGTACTGTTGGTAGTTCTACTTTTCTATTTAAGAATGCCCATATTTTTTTTGGTATTGAAACTAGATTTGGAGTTTCATCAAAGAGCACAAGCAGAGAAACAATCAGAATTGATCCTAGTATTATGATACTAACTATAGCATCAAACATTTTGACAAAAGGATACGATACAACACCACCTAGCATCCCTCCATATATTAGATTCAACGATTCTTTATTACTATTAGCAACGATGTCGAGGATACCGATAGTTGAGAGAAAGATTAGTATCACCATTATGATATGAGTTCGTGCATAGGGTATGTAACCTTGTCTCATTAGAAATACTCCACTTACCATAGTAACAATCGGTAATAAATAGTAACCAATACCAAAGAAATTATTTAGACCATTATGCAAAATTTTACCGACAATCCCTGCTTGATTAAAGATAGATAACAATATTATTAAACCAACTATCAACAAAAATGTTCCCCATAATGTATTTTTTGTTTCGTCTTTTAATGTGACTTTTTTCCTTTCCCGTTTATTTTTTTGGATACTTTGTTTGTCGTCTTTTTTAGTTTCTTTTTTTGCCATATATGAGTTCATTTTATCATATATTTTAGATATAGTGTAATTTAATTTTTGTTTAAAATTTGGTAAACAAAATCAAAAAGGCTGCCAAAACACACGCATAATTTTCTGCTCGAAATTTGTGCCGAGCTCGGGCTCGACAGCCCTGCGCAAGTTGTTTCGGCAGCCTTTTTTATTTGGTTTATTTTGAGGGATGTATTTGGGTTTTCCTGAATATAGGAATTGTTCTTGCATTAGATTTTTTTATGTATATAATGGACACATAAAGGACAATAAATCATACAAATTATTTTCAAATCTAATGGACAACAAAAAGGACAAAAATGAAATAATGCTTAATTCACAAGGACAAGAATCAATGTCCTTTATGAATCCATTTATAAATAAATACAATGATAACAAAGACTTTATCCTATACGACACTCTAAACAAAAAGACAGAGAAGCTAGTAACGGCTGTCTATATGGTTACTGATTGCATAGATTCAAACGACGCTCTAAAGAACAACATACGTACTTTATGTGTCGAACTCCTGTCTGATATGTATAGTTTTGCAACTAAAAAAGATATAGAGAAACACATCCATATGGACTATGTTTTAAACCATATAAAAGAGATAGTTTCTTGTGTCAGTATTTCATGTAGTATCGGTTTTATTTCCGAGATGAATGCTCTAATTCTAAAGAGGGAATTCAATTTTCTCATAAATCAATTAGAGAGTCATCAATCTAAAAAAGGACACTTTTCTTTTACCTTAGATGAGTCAGTTTTCTTAATAAGAAAAGAAAATGACAACAAACTAAATTCAGGAGAAATTATTCTAAAGGACAATAAACTCGTAGATAAAAAAATCGAATCTAATAAAATGTCCCTTATAAAAAATAAAGAAGTTATAAAGGACAATTCTGTGTCCTTTATAAAAAACGACCGTCAAGCAAAGATTATAGCAATGATGATAAAGAATAAAGAATTAAACATAAAGGACATATCCAGTGTCTTAAAAGATTGTTCTGAAAAGACACTCCAAAGGGAACTCAACAATTTAATTTCTAAAGGACAGATTAAAAAGACAGGTTCAAAGCGCTGGTCCAAGTACGTCTGGATAGGGTAGGAATTTCATCTGCCCCTGGTTAAAAGAAGAGGTGCCTTTTAGGGTAGAGGGGATCTCAATTCAAAAAAGACCCCTCCTAATTTTGAGTACAAAATTTTCCTCCCCTTCACAAGGGAGGACGAGCTCCATTTATCCCCACTATGTTTGCATTATTTTATACTTATATATATAATGTATTCGTGCTGTAGTTGCTTTGATTTTTATGCAAAGTATGCTATAGTACAACTACCTAGATTTTGTTCGCAAGATCTATGGGTGATCATTGAAAATTAAATACTACTGTAATCTAATACCAAGAATATGGTAGCTGTTTTTGTTTTCAAAACGGTCACAAATCATATTGAAATATCTTGTCTAATATTTTATCTTTTTTTACAAATTATTAACGTACTTTTTGATAGAGAGTTCACGTAAATAAATTTATGAGAGAATTAAATAAAATATTATTTCAAAATAAATTAAATATGAATCGGCCCTGTCGACAAGGCAGATACATGAATTTTTTTTTCGAAAGAAAAACAAGTTCATTAAGTTTGTTATTGTGTTCGTTTATCACAAAGGGGATAGAGCCCAGAAATGATAAACAAAATAAAGATGTGCACACACATTAATTTTTTCCTTGATACAATATTATTATTTATTAATCGTAAAAAGGATAAGTCGAAATTAATATAAAAGTGCATACAAATAAAATTATGTTAAAAATTAATTCAAAAGTTTCAAAATTTTTGATCGGAGCATTTGTTGCTTTAGCTTTCGTTGTATCTACAGGTACAATTGAAGCTGCACACTTCGGTTCAACAACTTTGAAAGTAGGTAGTAAAGGAGAATACGTTAAAGCTCTCCAAACACTAGTTGGTGCTATTGCAGATGGTAACTTCGGTCCAGCTACAAAAGCTAAAGTTGCTACTTGGCAATCAGTTAACGGCTTAACAGTTGACGGAGCATTTGGTCCTATGTCAATGGCTAAAGCTCACGGTTCAGTTTCAGGTAACTTCCCAGCAGGATGTTCTTCAGCTTCAGGCTTTAGTACAACAACTGGTCTTCCTTGTTCTAGTGTAAATGCTAACACATTTGCTCCATCAGGATGTACTTCAGCTTCAGGCTTTAGTCCAGTTACTGGCGGCGCATGTTACGCAGCTGGTTCAACACCAACACCAACAGGTGGCGTTGAAGGTATACTTTCAAACATTGTTAAACTTGGTGCTTACAACAGTACTAAAGTTTCAGAAGCAACTACTGATGTTAAAGTTCTTGGTATTGAGGTAACTGCAAAAGACGGCGATCAAAAAATCGATAGTCTTAACATTGCTTTCAATAACGCAAATGGATCTTCTTCAAAAAAGATTACAAAATACGCTTCAAAAATCAATGTATGGCTTGACGGTGTAATAATTGGCACTAAATCAACTTCAGATTTTTCTGATGATGCAAGTGACATTTACACATACCGTTTTTCTGGTATGAATGGTGTTCTTAAAAAAGATATGAAAGGTCAAATTATCGTTTCTATCGATGCTGTATCTTCAATGGATTCAACAGATGCTACAAACGAAACTTGGACAGTATTCGTAGGTTCAACATTAGGTGGTACAGATGATAACTATGTTAGTGCTTCTTCTGCAAATGGTCGCTTCCGCGATTATGGAACAGCAACTGTTACTTCAACAATTGATTTCCAAAAAGCTGGCGGTGCTTCATCTGATCAAAAGTACAAAGTAAATACTTCATCTACAAATCCTTTAGCTAATACAATGCAAGTTTCTCGTACATCAGATACAAATGGTGTTACACTTCTTGCTGTTGATGTTAAAGCAGAAAATGGTGCTATGAAACTACAAAAGTTCCCAGTGACTCTTACTTCTACATCTGCTGGTGTTGATACAGCTGCTCCAAACGTTGAAGCAATTGTAAAAACATTTTATTTGTTCGCTAACGGCGTACAAATTGCTAGTGAATCAGCACCTGCAGGTGTTGGTGCTTTAACATTAATTTTTGGTAATACTTCAAAACTTAATTACGAAATTGCATCAAATGCAACAGTTAAATTCGAAGTTAGAGCTGATCTAAATGATATTGAAGATACTAACGTTGCTGCAGCTTCTTGTACAGCTTCATTACTTCCTACAGTAAACTGTAGTGCAGCATCAACAAGTGGAAATGCTCCAACTGCTGGTCAATTATCAACAGACTTCGATGAAGGGGATCAAATCACTGCTAGTTACACTACAACAAACGTAACTAATACAACAGTAGAACTTAATAATGCAAATCAAGATTCAGTTACTAACCGCTCTGGTTCAGCTGCTGGTGAATTGCAAACAGCTCGTTCAACTGGTGGTTTGGTAAGTATGGGTACAACAACTTACGCTTTCACAGCAAACACATCAGGTTCTACAAATAACAAGACTATAATAACTATTCCTGTTACTGTAAAAGCTTTTGACGATACATTGTATATAGGTCAAACTGCTACTGCTGCGTTAACTGGTGCTTTAGCTAACCAAGTTGGATTCTCATACACATTGAATAATGGAACTCTTCCAACTACTCAAGTTGTAGTTATCCCATCAGGGGCAACTACTGCACCAACTTCAACTGTTTCTTCATCTGCTCCTGTTTCAGGAAGTGCATGGAGAATTGATTCTGGAAGTACACAAACATTTAATATTCAAGTTACATTGTCTGGAGCAACAGCTGCAGCAAGTATGAGAGTACAAATGCAAGACTTCCAATTCTACACAGATGCTGCTCTTACAGCAGGAGAAGTTATTCAAAGTTTGACTCCAATGTCTTCATTCCAATCTGTTTACTCACCAATCTTCTAATTAAGAAAGTTGTGTAAATGATGGTTTAGTTTTTCGAAACTTTAAATCGATTCAAAAAATCCCCGAAAGGGGATTTTTTGTTGCCAATTTTCGATTTAAAAGTAGTTTATCTAAACATTTCTAAACATTGTACTAGTACATAGATACACAAACACCTGAGGTCTTGCCTAAGGGGTTACCAACATTTTACTTAGGCAAGACCTCAGTATTTATATACTCAGCCCCAACCCCCAGCCCTAGGCCTTGCCTAGGGCTGGTAGTGCTGGACTAATTCAGCCACAAGTCGGACTTGTGGCTGTCCTTCTGTAATAAAGGGGTTTGGATTTCTTGTGATATAATATTTGTATGGAAAAGAAGTAGAAAAACTAATTGAATTATATTTTGAAATGAATGACGGTGAGCATATAAAGAATTTTCAAAATGAAATTATTATCTTTCAAAAAGATATAACTATTAAAATCACACACAGAGTTCTAAAGCATATAGTGGAGCAAAGAAAAAAAGACAATTATTCTGTAGAAACTTTGCAATTATTTTTTGTAGATATCGTAAGTATTTTAGATAATAAAAATTATGATATTGTAGAAAACAAAGATATTTCTAAAAATAGCTTTCTTTTGATAGAAAAAGTTTTTGATAAAAAAATTGGTGTTGTATTAGTCTTGGAAATAATAGTTTTAGAAAATAATGCTTATTTTATTAAAACTGGTTTTTACAGAGCAGTTACCAAAATTAAAAAGTTGCTAAATTAAAAACAACCTCTTGCGAGGTTGTTTTTAATTGGGAGGACGGAACTCTCCTCCATTGCCACATGGGCCGGCGGCACTCCGATTTTCCGCCTTTCAATACTTTAAATATACACAATATGTAATAATAATGCAAATGAAAAGGGCCACTCTAAGCATTTGTATCTTAAAGCGACCCTAATCATCATGATTAACCAAATATAACATATAATTATTTAACATACGAGTACGATTGTGTATAAATAGTTTAGTTTCTGGAAACTCAAAATCGATGCAAAAACACACGAAAGGGGATTTTTTG
>JAYTNB010000004.1:0-4500 GCA_043748495.1 bacterium
GATCAACACAGCAAATCCTAGATACAGCCGATAGTTTACTAGAAAGTACTTTGTCTGTTGGAAAGTTAAAAAGTAATACAAAAGAAAATTATCCTATAAATTTAGTCCAAGCAAGTTATCCTCGAGATGAAATTTTATTTTGTGCAAAAGAAATAAAACAAAAGATAGCTGAAGGTATAAATCCTGATTCTTGTGTTTTACTCGTACCGAAAAACTCCCAAGTTAAAAATGCCATAACTGTATTACGTGACAGGGGGCTCGATGTTTCTTCGGATGGGGGATTGAGTTTATTTGAAATGCCAGAAACTGTATCCCTCATAAGGATTTTAAAAATTATAGACAACCCTTATGATAGTGTTTCTATATGTGAGATACTTTTTGACTCACTTTTAAATATACCACCATTGCAAGCTCATGCCTTTCTGCAGAAAAAATCGACTTATAATCTATCTGTTTTGGATTTAGATAATGGTGAAAGTAATCTACTTTCGAATCTCGATCCGATAAATATTTTGGGTAAAGATTTGAAAAATTATATAGAAAAAAATAAAAATACAGGTGTCTATGAGATAATCCAAGAAATAGGCGAGAAGATGTTTTTAGATAAAGCTTTAAATCACAAAGAGCTTGTTAGACGCACCGAAGTTGTACGAACTATGTTGCATCTAGTTCTAATAGAACAAGAAAAGATACAAAAACATTATGAAGTTTTTTCTTTGAAAAATTTCTTGAACTTTATCGACAGACTCAAATCATACGATCAAGACATACCATTGGCACTATTTGAAAACGACAAAGGAGTAAAAGTCATGACTATGCATTCCTCTAAAGGGCTCGAATTTGATTTTGTTTGGATAGCTCATATAGATGAAAAGACTTTGATGCATGGTAAGAGACAAGCATTTAGCCTACCAAAAGATGTTCAAGATAAAATAGAAGAAAAAGACGAGCTCGTTGTAAAGAGACAGTTATACGTAGCACTCACTCGCGCCAAGCGTTTCTGTAACTTTTCTTATTCACATTCGAATTATAACGGTAGCTCTTTAGAGTTGTCATCTATAATAGCAAATTTATCTCAGGATGATCTATTTATTAAAAAAGACTATACACAGACAGAGGCACAGTTATTGGAAGAAAATGTAGGGGATTATGTCGTGTCACATAAAAAAGGAGAAATAGAATTCAAGATTTCTGACCTGACCGAATTAGTTAGGAATGAATATATAAAAACAAAAGTTTCGGTAACTATGTTAAATAACTTTTTTGAATGTCCTTGGAAGTGGTACTTTAGAAATCTGTTGCGTTTGCCAGATGTGCTTTCTGAGAGTTTGATTTTCGGTAATGTGGTTCACGGAACTCTTGAGCAAGTTTTAAAAAATGATACACGTTCAAGTGACGACATTATTTTAGAGCAGATTCATAAACAACATATTTATGATAAAGTTCTGATCAAACGCCTAACACTCGAAGCCAAAAAAGTCATAACTAATTGGACACAAAATCGTCTCAAAGAAATAGAAAAGGACTATATAAGCGAAAGATCTGTTTCATATCGAGACGAGCGTTTCCCGAATCTTTTATTTTATGGAAAAATAGATTTAACAGAAAAAGTAGCAAATGGAGAATACAAAGTGACTGATTTTAAAACAGGCTCTGTAAAGACAAAAAGTGAAATAGAAAAAAACGAAGATAATGATGATGGGGCAAGTGTGCATTTGTCATCGTATATGCGTCAATTGGCTATGTATTCGTATTTGATACAAGGGGCAGAGAGTAATAGCAAAGTTGTTGAATCTCAATTAGAATTCCTCGAAGCAAAAGAGACCGATAAAAATAAAATTTATAAAACTAGAATCTCGCAAGAGCAGATAGATATGTTAGTGCACGATATAGGAGAGTATGACAAATCCCTTACAAATGGAGACTGGGTCTACCGTCCATGCCAATTCCAAACTTATGGTAAAGACACAGAGTGTCCTAATTGTAAACGTGCAGAGATTTATTTGAAGTAAACCCTTTTAAATGCTATATTTAGGAAATGATTGATGATAAAAAAGGCACTAAGCACCCACTTTCTATGGTTATAGACGAGGTTGTTTATATATTTTCTGACCTTGGTTTTACTGTTGAACTCGGACCAGAATTAGAAGAAACTAAATATAACTTCGACATGATGAACTTTCCACTTGATCATCCAGCGCGCGATATGCAAGATACTTTTTTCATAAAAGATAAACCTAACTTTGTTTTGAGAACTCACACTTCAAATGTCCAAGCACGTTTTATGGAGAAATTTGCAAAAGAAAACAAGAAGCCACCATTTGCGATTATTGTTCCAGGAAAAGTTTTTCGTAGTGAATCAACTGACAGTGGTCACGAGATGCAGTTCCACCAACTCGAAGGGTTGATGATTGGTTCTGATATAAATGTTGCAAATATGAAAGCTATACTACTAAAGTTTTTTGAAAAGTTCTTTGCTGATAAAGTAGAGATTCGTTTTCGTCCTAGTTTTTTTCCTTTTGTGGAACCTGGTTTCGAAGTTGATGTGAAGAAAGGTGGCAAATGGTTTGAAGTACTCGGTGCAGGATTGGTTCATCCAAAAGTATTAGAGAATTGTGGTATCGATAGTACAAAATACCAAGGTTTCGCATTTGGTTTTGGATTGGATCGCTTTATGATGATTAAATACGGTATATCAGATGTCAGACTTTCTTATCAAGGAGATTTACGTTTAAATCAATTTTAATATATGAAAATCTCTTATAACTGGCTAAAATCTTATATAGAAAATATCCCCGAGCAGGACAAACTCGCCGATATTTTTACTTATCGTATAACTGAAGTCGAGTCCGTCGAAACAGTAAAAGGAGATACAATTTTTGATTTAAAAGTACTTCCTGACCGTGCTCATGACTTACTCTCTCATCAAGGTATCGCTCGCGAGCTCGCTGGTGTTTTGGGTTTGAAATTCCTAGATCCAATAAACTTATATAAAATACCAGAAACTCAAAATATAAATACAAATGCAGAAATAACTCATTCGGATATAGCCGGTATGTATAACATAGAAATCAAAATAGAAACAGAAAATTGTCGTCGTTATATGGCGTGCATAGTTAGGGGATTGAAAGTTGGGCCATCTCCAGACTGGGTAGTGAACTTCTTAGAATCAATTGGCCAAAGGAGTATAAACAATATAGTTGATGCGACCAATATGGTTATGTATGACAGTGGTCAGCCGACTCATGCTTTTGATTTACAAAAAATAGGTAATGATACTTTATTAGAATCTAAGAAAATAGTTATACGTAATTCTAAAGACGGTGATGAATTAAAGTTAGTTGGTCGTGAAGGCATAGTTGCGAAACTAAAAGATACTGATACTGTTATATCTGATGGGATAAAGAATCTCGCAGTTGCTGGCATCAAAGGTGGTCTTGAAACAGGAGTGACAGAAGCAACTGTCGATATCTTGTTAGAAGTTGCTAATTTCGAGCCAAAAAGTATTCGCAAGACAGCAAAAAGATTAAATATATTTACTGATTCAGCTAAAAGATTCGAAAACGAAATCCATCCTTATTTGTGTGAAAATGCAATGAAAGAATTTAAAGCTTTGATTTACGAAACTTGTCCTGAGGCATCTTTTGGAGAAGTCGTTGACGTGTATCCAGATCGTGAAAAATGGGAAGTCAAGAAAACTATTTCTTTCTCAACTAATTTTATAAATAAAAAGCTTGGTTCAGATATAACAACAGAAGAAATAGAAAATATTTTGAAGAATTATGGGTATGATTACTCGGTTACAGAATCAGCCGATCCTTCAGGTCCTCAGGAGAAATCGCCAGACCGTGAAGTCTCGCCAAATTCTGCAACCTCGGTTAATTCTAAAACTGTGTTTGTCGTAAAAATTCCACTATTACGTTTTGATTTAGAAAACCCAATCGACATGGTAGAAGAGATAGCTAAAGCGTATGGTTACGATAAAATAAATCCAGTACTACCAGACAAGTTAGATATTATTTCAGAGAATGAAGTTTTTAAGAAAATAATAAATATCCGTCAATTGTTGATTTCACAGGGTTATTACGAAGTTATGACTTATGGATTCTCTAACAATGGAGAAGTAGAAGTCATGGAGAGTCATTCAGATAAAAAGTTCTTGCGCACGAATTTACTCGACGGACTAAAAAAGTCGTATGAATTAAATAAAAACAACATGCAACTTTTAGGTCTGAAAGAAATAAAAATTTTTGAAATTGGAACTGTTTTTGCTGATAATAAAGAAATCATCAAAGTCGCTTTTTTGTATAGAAAAGAAAGTGGCGAAGAAGATATCGAAACTTTTCTGAGTTCACAGAATCATATCGAGGAAAGTTTCTACGATATAATAGACAATTTCTTTAATGTACATACTACAGGGGATAATAAAAAAGAAGAAATCCAAAATAAAAAAGAGGATAATTCAAATACAAATAGTAAGTTCGTTATGTGGTCAGTTTA
>JAYTNB010000005.1:0-3356 GCA_043748495.1 bacterium
TTCGAGTGGCTGGGTGGATTTTCAACTTTTTGTAGAATCCTCCAACAGCACTTTTTATAACTTCGACGAGCTCAAATGTGGTTTTTATTTCTTTCACACTTCTTGCTTCGACTATTGCGCGGGCTATCTTTCTCGAGTACTTTTCTCCACCAAAACCATAGATGATATCAGCGATACTTTCTTCTTCCCAAGTGTTTACTATGTCTGAGGCAGTTATATCTGTTTCTTTCGGTTCCTTTTGCATTGTCATTAAAAGTGGTTGATCTTTCATAAAAGTAAATCCTCTTTCTGCTTCTTCTAGTTGGAAAGACGACAGACCTAAATCAAGTAAAATTTTATTGACTTTATTTATCTTTAAATCATTTAGAACTTTATCGATATCTTGGAAACCTGAATTTACAAAAATTGTGTCATGCTTCAGACCCTTTAGTCTCTTTTCTGCTCGTGGTATAGCATCAGAATCTAAATCCAGACCGATGATTTTCACATCAGAGCCGAATCTTTTTACGATTTCATAAGTGTGTCCGCCACCACCGAGTGTGCCGTCGACAATAATGTCATCTTTTTGTATATTAAGTCCATCTACTGTTTCTTTTAATAAAACTGATATATGTTCCATATTTTAAAGAACTCCTATACTACCTAACTTGTCTGCCAAAATATCGGCTTGTTTTTCGACGGCATTTTTGTAAGTACTCCACGCCTTTTCGCTCCATATTTCGACACGATTTTGTACACCTATAACCACGACCTTGCTACCGAGGGCTGAACGATTCTTCAAATTTTCCGGGATCAATATTCGTCCATTTGCGTCTATATCTGTAGACACAGCCTGACCAAACATAAATCTCGAAAAACTTCTATTGTCGCTTGCTATCATCGAACCATCAGATAACTTTTCAGAAATCTTTTGCCATTCTTTCAAAGTAAAAAGTGAAAGACAATTGTCGAGCCCAGGGGCAAGAACAACAACACGGCCCAATTCCTTGCGGAATTTTACTGGCAATGACATTCTGTTCTTTTCGTCTAGACTATGTGTGTATTCTCCGATTAACATATATTTTTAAATGAGATATTTCTTAAAACAAGATTACTTGTTCGGGCGAACATTTTTTACTAAAAATGTTTTAGCCCACTTTATCCCACTTACATCTATTATAAACCACTTTGTCCCACAACACAAACAATTTCCCCACTTTTCTGTGGATAACATTTAAAAAACACTTATCAAATTTTGATAAGTGTTTTTTAAATAAAATATTTTATTCCTTTGGACGCATTATTGGGAAGAATATGACATCGCGGAGGTTTTTTTGTTCTGTGAGTATCGCAACGAGACGGTCTATGCCCATACCGAAACCAGTCATTGGTGGCATACCATGCTCCATAGCAGTGAGGAAACGTTCGTCTATTTGCATAGCTTCTTCGTCACCATCTAACTTTGCTTTTGATTGTGATTCTAGGAGTGAGCGTTGGAGTGCTGGGTCAACTAATTCTGCGTACTGATTTGTTATCTCCGCTCCAGCTATCACCAGTTGCGCTACTTGTGCTGTACCATCTGGGTTTTGTTGTGCTAGGGGTTTCAAGTCACCAGGCCAATTTATAACAAAAGTTGGATTAATAATTTTTGGTCGTGAAGATTTTTTGTAAATATGGTCTAATAGATTGCCCAACCCTGCTTTACTAGCTTCGTCTTCTTTCATACCCCATTTGACCGCATGAGTACGCGCTTCTTCGAGTGTTATATTTTTTATATCGATACCGGCATTGTCTTTGAGTAAATCATCAAAAGAAATTCTAAGCCAGACACCATCAAAATCAACTTCATTTTCATTGCCTTCTTTGTCGTAAACTTTAAATGTAGTCTTGCCTATGATATCGAGCGCCAGATGACGCAATAACTCTTCTGTCCATTTTATATTTGTATCGAGAGTCTGATATGCAGCATACCATTCTATCATTGTAAACTCTTGGATATGTGTCGGATCAGAGCCTTCGTTGCGGAAGTTCTTGCCTATTTCGTACACACGCTCGTAGCCACCAACCATCAACATCTTGTGTTCGAGTTCCAATGCGATACGAAGAACCATCGGCATGTCATAATCAGCATGATGTGTTTCGAAAACTTTAGCCATCGCCCCACCTGCTTGGTTTTGTAAAATAGGAGTTTCTATTTCTAAGAAATTTTTATTATCGAAGAAATGACGTATAGCTTTGATTATTCTTGATCGATTCAAAAAACGATCATAGACTTCTTTATCCATGATGATATCTAGATAACGCTTACGGTAAGTCTCCTCTATGTCTTGTAGGCCATGCCATTTATCAGGCAACGGAGCCAGAGCCTTTGTAGCCATCATCCATTCTTTAATTAAAATACTTTGTTCCCCTCTTTGCGTTACAAACAATGTCCCTGTGACAGATATAAAGTCACCATTGTCGACAGTATCGACAAACATATTAAAAATATCTTCGGACAATTCATCTTTTTTCAAAACTGCTTGGAAACGATCGTGTCCGTCTTGTAAAACAATAAAAAGTATCGCGCCTTGTCCACGGATGATCATCACACGCCCAGCGATAGACACACTATCACCTGAGATTTCTAACTCTTCAAATTTATTTTTAATTTCGGATATAGAATAATCACGTTTAACAAAATTCGCATAAGGATTTAAACCTGATGTTTTCAATTTTTCAATTTTTTCAAGTCGCGCTCCCCGTAATTCTTCAAGAGATGCCATAATATTTTTATTGAATATCTATAATTGTATAATTTACTTTTCCTTTTGGAGTTGAAACTTCTACTTTGTCATTTTTTGCTTTTCCGAAAAGTGCTTCGCCGATTGGTGACTTGTTAGATATCTTGTTTGCACTTATGTCTGCTTCTTCAGAGCCAACTATGTTATAGATTAGATTTTCTTTTGAACCTTCACGTCTAACAGTGATAGTCGTTCCGATCTCTACCTTTTCACTTTTATGTTTCTTGACGAGAACTGAGGATTGCAAAACATACTCTATTTTGTGGATACGGTCTTCTGTTTTTCCTTGATCTTCACGAGCTTGATGGTACTCAGCATTTTCAGACAGATCTCCCAATGCTTTAGCTGATTCGAGAGCATCTAGAATCTCTTTTCTTTTGGTATTTTTTAAGTAAACGAGTTCTTCTTGTAATGATTGCTTCTTTTCTTCTGTAATATAATTTATTTCTTCCATAATAAGTCTATTTTAGACTATTTTCTTTTATAAGTCAAAGAAGCGAATTACCCCACCAAAAATGTTACCAACAAGACCATCATAACCTCACCAAAATGGTTACCAAGGATTAGTATTGGTATATATGAAAATGCACATAA
>JAYTNB010000006.1:0-13559 GCA_043748495.1 bacterium
AAAATTTTAGAACAAGAAATTTTATCATTTTGATTTTCTTCCATAACAGCTATAACCTCAAATACTTTTGCTGTTGGAAGTCTAGGAGCATCAATACCATCATTAGGTTCAAATATTTTATTATCGCTGGCCAAAATTATTGTTCTAGCCCATTGCCAAGGTATACACATACCAGCATATGATCCGTCAGTTGGAATATCAATTGTTATTATGTCTTGATTATTTAATTTACCACTTTTCCCGATATTAAAACCATCTTCATCTGTTAAATAAAAATTTGTATTTAATGGAATAGTAATATTTTTATGACTGAGTTTAAAATTTATTTTTGTTACAAATGGACATGTTTCCTTTGTATTTAATTGACTGATAGAAAAAGCAGTAATTGGATATAATTTCCTATTTTCAACCTTTGAATTAATACGATCATAGATTGAATATATAGAATTAGATAATTTAAAAAGATAGATATTCCCTTCTTTATCATCTTTAATTTTTCTATTTTCAACAACTGGTGACTCCTGATTATTATTATCTTGTAATAAATTTTCAGAATCTACTATTTCTTTTTTATTTTCACTTTTTCCTAAAAAATACGCTCCACCACCGATTACTGCTCCTAAGACAATTAACAGTACCACAGCTATACTAGCAATACCTTTGTTTTGTTTCATTAGATTTCTTTATTCGCCACGATCTGGGCGATTAAATTAGATTATTAATAAGTAACAATAATATTGTACCATAATGAAGTATATAAGTACATGCAAAAGCCCCGCCATTCTGGCGGGGCTTTTTGTAAGATATTTATAAATGACTACATCTTTGAAGACATGTCAGAACCAACCTTTGAGAGCAAGCGGGCTGCTGCCTCTTTACCACCGAGACCAAATGCAAGTCCTCCAGCGATAGCTATTGCTGCAACAACTCCAGTAAAGAGTATTTGCATAAATGCAGCAGCGATTCCTAGTTCAGACAAAGCAATGATCAATCCAAAAGCCCAAATTGCATAGAATGCAATTGATCCGAGCATATTTGCTGTTTTGATGTTTGTTGCATTAGCAGCGGCTGAGACAACTTTTTTCATAGTATCAGCGAGAACTGTTGAAACAACTAGAACCAACGCTGCAATAAGAACTTTTGGTAAGTAAAGTAATACAGTACTCGTTAGAAATTCATTAACCTGAGAAAGATGTACTAGTTCCAATGATGTCATCAAAAAGACAACGATGATAAACCATTTAACTATTCCACCTAAGATACGTCCAATACTTAGTTTTAACCCTGAACGATCTAGAACATCTTGTGCTCCTGCACTTTCAAATAGTTTATCGATTTTCAACTTAGAAACAAGTTGAGAAACCCATTTGCCAATTGTTACTCCAACAATCCAACCAGCAATAAAAATGATAAGAGCTCCTAAAACATTCGGCACAAAACCAACGAAACCATTCCATAAGTTAAACAATGAATTACTGAAAACATCGCCCCATGTTTGCATAAACATAAATAGATTAATTTTATAAAAAATAATAAAGGTACCATAGGATTCGACCCTTTAAAGTACTTCTTATATTATACCAGATTTTAACTTGAAAAGACTAGTTTTTAGATATATATGTGGATAAAGTTCCAGTGTCTATTAGCTTCTGGTGAGGTGACTGTATAAGCTCACAAATCAATTTATCATACATATCGAGTCTATATTTGAATTCAGTTGTATCAAAAACCACATAATCCAACTCTTTACCTATTTCAGCTTCGAGGGCTTTTATAACTTGTGCTAGAGTATTTTTCTTTACTTTGTCACAAACTATTAGTAAATCTACTTTACTTTTAGATTCGTATATAAAGACTCCAGAAACAATCATGAGCTTTATTTTGCCAATTAATTTAAACTTTTTAACCATATCTTCTTGAATGAGATTATTTGGATCAACCAATAAATCACGCAAAGAGTTTAAATACTCGAAATCCGGATTTAGATAGAAATTATTTACTTTCTTTTTAGAACCACGAGAGCCAGAGACAATTACTATTTTAGATTTAATAAAGCCTATAGACAACAGATTGTTTATCTCCTTTCTAACATTTGATACTGAAACCCGACTATGAGATGCAACCTCTTCAACAGTAAAAGACGCTGTATTGAGAATAAATAAGCGCATAACTTTAACTTTTATTTGACTACCTAAAATCTTTCCTAGTATTTCCATCGTCTTAGTATAAACAATTTCTTTTTAAAGCTCAAGGACCTGTTTCGGATCAATTAATAGAAGCTTCGTATATATAGTTAGAATACGAAGGACACCAATTTCGATTATCGAAAAAAAACTTATAATTCATAAGTTCACATCTGTTTTTATTGTTTACATCTTCTAATTGAGCCGTAAGGTCATATTGAACACGTAAAGTTGATCGTCCTACGTTTCCATAAGCATATGAATAGCAATTACTCCACCATGGTTCACAGCTAGAATTTTTGGGGTCTTTTGGTAGTTTTATGTATGGAGCCAGGTCAAGAGCCAGAGCATTCCAAGATGAATCAACATAACTGTTTCTATATCCATTACAATCCCACCCACAATCAGATTGTGGATAATAACCATTTGCATCAAAATACAACTCTAATGCTGTTCGTATTTCTCTTAATTCAGATATTCTTTTTGCATCTCTCCCTTTCATTCGTGCTGAATTTAATGAAGCTAAGATAACGCTAGAAAGCAAACTAATAATCGCAATAACAACTAAAAGTTCAATGAGAGTAAACCCGCCTGAAAAATTACGAATTTTTTGGTGGGTAAAACCTTTTTCTTTTGGACTTAGCATTAAATTATTATATCACAAAGAGAGCTTGCTACATATCTTTGATAAAAGATATAATGTAGATTATATGAACCTAAATGATCCAATTGAGAAAAACTTCAGACTCGATATAAATGCTAAAAAAGCCTTGAAAATTTTGGGTTTAGAAAAAATTGGTGATTTGTTGTATCACTTCCCTGTTCGATATACAGACATGTCTGATCTTCGTCACATAAATAGTATAGAGGATGGTGACAATGTTACCTTGATGGGAAAGATTTCAAATTTGCAAATTAAAAAAAGCTTCCAAAGTAAGACAAACATGAGCACAGCGACGCTCTCTGATATAACAGGAAGTATAAAACTCGTTTGGTTTCATCAGCCATATTTAGCACGAATGATAAAAGAAGGAAGTATTGTTAAAGTTACAGGCAAGGTAGCAAGGCACGAAACTTATGGTTTAAACATGACCAATCCAGAAGTAGATAAAGATGCAATAATACCTATTGATTTACACGACTCACTTTTTTCAAAACAAAGTTCCGAACAACAATACGGCTATCCTATCTACCGCGAATCACGTGGCATAACTTCGAAATGGATTTACCATGCAATAAATAAAATACTAAAAGATGAAAATATAAAAAATAAGGAGGATTACCTACCGACAGATATACTTAAAAAGTACAATTTACCGAGCTTATCGACAGCACTCATTTGGATACATTTACCCCAAAAGAAAGAGCATGCAGACATGGCGCGAAAAAGATTTGCTTTTGAAGAAGTATTTTTTATACAACTTCAAAGACAAAAAGAAAGAAAAGAGTATGATAAATTTTTCTCTTATAAATTAAAAATCCCGAAGACAGATATTGCAGACTTTGTTTCTCGATTCCCGTTTACGCCAACGGGAGCACAAAATAATGCTATCGCAAATATCCTCGATGATTTTACAAAAGACAAACCGATGTCACGCCTAGTTGAAGGCGACGTAGGAAGTGGCAAGACTTTCATCGCTGCAACTGTGGCCTACACTGTTATTAAAAACCGTCCAGTAGGACAGAATTTTGGTAGTTTACAAGTTGCATATATGGCACCAACAGAAGTTCTAGCAACACAACTTTATGAAAGTTTCTTAGAATATTTTGAACACACTGGTATCTCTATTGGCCTTATCACTGGGTCTGGTTGTCGAAAATATCCGAGCAAGAGCGCTCATTGGGAAAACGGACAACAAGTCAAAACTTGGACCAATATTTCCAAAAACCAATTATTAAAGTGGGTCAAAAATGGCGAGATACCGATAGTCATCGGAACTCATGCGCTTATATCAAAAAGTGTTGAATTCGAAGATTTAGGGTTGGTAATTATAGACGAACAGCATCGCTTTGGTACCAATCAACGTATGAAGTTAGCCAAAAAGGAGGGTCATGCCCCGCACTATCTGTCGATGACAGCAACCCCAATACCTCGTACACTAGCGCTGACTATTTATGGCGACTTGGATCTATCAGTCATAGACGAAATGCCAGCGGGAAGAAAAAAAGTTATAACCGAAATAGTCCCAACTAACAAGCGAGAAGAAGCTTACGAAAAAATAAAAATAGAATTAAAAAAAGGCCGACAACTTTATGTCATCTGCCCGCGCATAGACGAACCCGACGAAAGTAAAGAAAATAGTTTACAAATGAAAAATGTCACAACCGAAGCCAAACGTTTAGAAAAAGAAGTTTTTCCGAATTACAAAATCGGTATCATGCATAGCAAGATGACCAAACAGAAAAAAGAAGAAGTTATGCAAAGTTTTAAAGATAAAGAAATCGATATTTTAGTTGCGACATCTGTTATCGAAGTCGGGGTCAATGTGCCAAATGCTACATCGATAATCATCGAGGGTGCCGAGCGTTTCGGTCTAGCGCAATTGCACCAACTACGTGGTCGCGTTCAACGATCAAGCGACCAGTCCTACTGTTATTTATTTGCCGATGCCAAGACAGATAAAACAATGGATAGATTGAAAGCCTTACAGAAAGCAAGTTCTGGTTTCGAATTAGCCGAGCTTGATTTACAACTGCGTGGATCAGGGTTACTTGCTGGCGACAAACAATGGGGCATCACCGATTTAGGTATGGAAGCCATAAAAAACATAAAGATGGTAACCGCCGCCCGCGAACAAGCCATCGCTCTGATAAATGAAGACGAAAATTTAACAAAATACCCTCTCCTTTCCAAAGTCCTTTCAACAAAAAAGACGGATTTGCACTTTGAATAAAAAAAACCAGACTCATAGAGACTGGTTTTAGTAATTAAGAATCACAAAATACTAATTTTAAAAATTGAAAAGGCTTCAAAATTTAAATTTGCTTATTTATTTTGATAAAAAAACACTACCTACAACAAAAATGAAACATTAGATATATACAATTATCTTATAACCCTTGTCTTTAGCATCAGGGCGAGCATAGGTTTATCTCTATAAAATAGAAATACCTATAAGAAATTATCTACATCCAGTATGTTCAGCGCTTCTGTCCTCCACAAGGAATCGATATTAGGACCTTATTTTCGAAACTCTGCTGTCTCCAGCTTCGTTTTTTAAGGGGATTACCATATTTATCAAATCCTGCTTTGTACAAAAGTTCATTTGCCGTTGGTTGTTGCTTTTCCATTTCAATGCTGTTTAAATTGTTTAAAATTTATTTTTTTCTTAAAGTGGAACCAATATGATTTCATCACAGATTCCACAACCTCTCGGAGCCAGCACAAATCGTGCTCCTTGAGCAGAAAGAGGCATACCCACAACACCCAATGGAAACGATGCCCAGACAAGATAATCATACTCTTCGTTACCACAACCGCACCAGCAGTATTGTGTGCGAGTACTGATCTTTGGCTGGTAATTAGCCCAAAGCTTCTTACCTATTCTACCCACTGGTCTTGCCGTATTTCCACTACTTAATGGGTTCAGACTTATCTCAGATTTATATTTAATTTCTGGTATAAACCAACCCCAATCATTTGGTAGAAATACTTGAAACTTATTATCAGAGACAGGTCCTTGAAGCTCAATATCCTTACGAAATGAGCCTACAGGATAAGCCCAAATATGAGGTACTATTTTGCCATCTTTCCCTGGTGCAAACGTAGCATCCATTCCCCAGTCTGTTCCCAAAAAATGAATAAATTTTGTTTCTTTTTTCATGGTATGTATTTAGTTTTAAAAGTTCAAAAAAATGGTACTTGTACGCACGTTATCATTGCTGATAAGAGTACACTATGTATGTAAGACACACGTAAAAACGTAAAGATAACGAAATGCCATCTAATCTTACCTATATAGCTTAACCCCAACAGTACCGGCTGAGTTATAACCCTAAAGATGTATCTAAGAAGGAGGATTAATCCTTCGTACAATACTTTTTTATCTTAGTTGTTACTATTAAGAATCTAAAGTCTTAAAAAAAATTTAGATAATAATCAATCCAAAAAATTATTTTAAAATATTTAACATTTCTTGGCATTCTTTTTGATAGAGCTTTTCAGCTTTATCCATACCTGCAATAAATCGATCTGATGCTCTTTTGTAGAGCATTCTTTTAGATAGTTCTAATCGGCAATCAAAAGCTTGTTTTTCATCTTCTAAGAACCTAGAGCGACAATTATCCTGTCTAATCATTAAATTATCTTGAATTTTTTTAATTTGTTCATCATAAAAAGAAATTCGAGTTATATGATTTAAAAGCCTTTGTATTTCAAGCCAAGACTGTGCTTTTTCCTTAAGTATTTGAGCGCGAGCTTCATAGTGAAGCCTTAATTCTTCTGGATTCATTATTTATTTTATTTTAAGTGTGATATTTATTTTTTAAAGATTTGTTTTAAACTTAACATTATTTGAATTAATGTCAATATATATTAATATAGTAAACTTATAAAAACCTATATTTTATATGTAAAATATAGGTTTTTAATAAATTTAACAAAAATATTTGTCATTTTTGTTATTAGATGATACAATACATACATGATAGAAATACCACAAGAAATACAAAAAACTTTAAGAGAAATAGGTTTAGATAGAACTGAAATACAAGTCTACATACTACTGTTGAAACAAGGTCTTTTATCTATAAACGACATAACAAAAGAATTAAAACTCCCCCGTTCTTCTGTGCATCTCACTTGTGAGAATTTACTTAAAAAAGACATTCTAAAAACATCAACTACTGGTAAAAGGCGTTATTTTTATGTGGAGAATCCAAAAGATATAGAAAATATAATCAACATAAAAAAGAATAAAATAGAAGTAGAGTCGACGGCACTTCATTCTATTCTACCGAAACTCATATCCATAAATTCAATTGCAAAAGAATCAGAAACAATTGAAATAAAAGAACTTAATGGAAAAGAAGGTTTCCTACAAACATTTTATGAATCTTTAGATCAAAAAAAAGGTAGTGAGATTTTAAGATTTGGGGGTGATCCAAAACTTTTTACGATAGGACGTGATGAACTAAAAAAATACAGAGAGAAGAGGAATAAAAAAGGAATATATACCAGAATGTTACAACCAAAGACTGAATATTCTGATGATGAAATAAAAGACGCAATGTTTAAAATGCGTGAAGTTCGTATATTAGATAAAAATATATATGACCCAACAATAAGAATATCGACATGGCAGAACAAAACATCAATAACTGTATGGGATAAAGGATTACATTCTGTAATAATTACAAACAGTGCATTGTCATCATTCATGAAACAGATGTTTGAGATTTGTTGGGACCAAGCAGAAAAATAGTAAATTGTCCGCTCTCATGGACTCGAACCATGGACCCCAGAGGTATAAGCTCTGTGCTCTAACCAACTGAGCTAAGAGCGGATATATATAATAAAACCTTTAAATCATTTAACCTTTCTTAACCTTATGCTAAATAATATAGCCAAGACAGCTAAGAGCAGATATAAACTATCATAACAAAAAAACACCCATTAGTAAAATGGATGTTTTTTTGTTTAAATTATATTTTAACCTCTTCTTTCTTCTTTGGGATTATGCCATGGGCTGTAATGATAACATTGTATTCGTCTTGTTCGAGTGTCTCGACTTCGACGAGTTTGTTTGCTATCGCGTCGAGGACTGTTCTGTGGTCAGTCAGAACTTGGTTAGCAACAGCCAGTGCATTGTTCATTATTTTAGAAACTTCTGCATCGATTAAGGCGCTGACTCTTTCTGAGTATTCTTGATCATTTACGCCACGACCAAACATTGTTCGGCCTCCGTCACTTTCGAGCGCTATAGGACCTATTTCGTCGCTCATACCCCAACGTGTTACCATAGCGCGAGCCATATTTGTTGCAACTTGCAAATCGTTTGAAGGTCCTGTTGTTATATCACCAAATATCATTTTCTCGGCACTGTAACCACCCATCGCCATTGCTATGTCGTCGAGGAATTCTTTTTTACTTTGCAACTTTCTTTCTTCAAGTGGTAGTTTAAGTGTGTAACCACCAGCACTTCCACGTGACACTATAGAGACCTTGTGCACCGGATCAGCATAAGGTAGAACAGATGCAACGAGAGCATGTCCTGCTTCGTGATATGCTGTTATCTTTTTCTCTTGGATAGATAATAAGTGACTCTTCCTTTCAGGACCCATCATGACCTTTTCTATAGAACGTATGAGGTCAAATTGTGCAACAGTCTTTCTATTTTCGCGTGCGGCCAGTATCGCGCCTTCATTCATAAGTGACGACAAATCAGCACCAGAGAAACCAGGGGTTCGTTCTGCGACAACTTTCAAATTAACATCTTCGGCAAAGGGTTTCTTTATAGAGTGGACTTCGAGAATCGCTAAACGATCAGCACGGTCAGGCAGATCAAGAGTGACACGACGGTCGAAACGCCCTGGTCGAAGCAATGCTGGGTCCAGAACATCGGAGCGGTTAGTTGCTGCCATGACTATCACCTTTTCATTTGGTTCAAAGCCGTCCATCTCGACAAGTATTTGGTTGAGTGTCTGTTCACGTTCATCATTACCACCACCCACACCTGTACCACGTACGCGACCAACAGCGTCTATCTCGTCGATAAAGACGATTGCTGGAGCTTGTTTCTTTGCCATCTTGAACAGGTCACGCACGCGAGAGGCCCCTACTCCAACAAACATCTCGACGAATTCACTACCAGATAAATGGAAAAATGGGACTCCTGCCTCGCCTGCGACAGCTCGTGCAAGAAGTGTCTTACCTGTACCAGGGTGCCCTGTCAGCAATACACCTTTGGGAATACGCGCTCCGATGTCTAGGAACTTTTTAGGATTGCGTAAAAAGTCGACTATCTCTTCGAGTTCTTGTTTAGCTTCTTTTGCGCCAGCGACATCTTTAAATGTAACTCGTGCATTTTTATCATTTGGGTCTGTGACACGTGCTTTGGACTGACCAAAAGTAAATGCTTGCATACCAGAGCCTTTTACTTGGCGAGTTAGCATCCATATAAAAAAGACAATTAAAATAACAGGAAGTAAAAATGGCAAGATATTTAGCAACCAATACATAAAACCACTTTCATTTTTAACTTCTATCGGAGTTCCTGCTAACTGCACTGGTGTCACTCCATATAATGCTAATGTTTCAGACAAAGAACTCTCTACTTCTTTTTTAGCTTTACCTACCGTTTTATCTTTAAAATAAACATTAACCATACCACCTTCGACTTGGATTTTCTCGACAGTTCCGTCTATAGTACTACGTGCGACGTCAGAAATAGTTAGTTGTTTAATATCTGTTGGTTTTTTTGAAATAAGTGAATAGCCGAGTGATATAGCCATAAATATCATCAAACCCATAAAAAGCTGATTTATGATGTTTGGCTTCTTGTCTTTGTTGTTATTTGTGTTTTTTGTTTTTGGTATCTTTTGCATAATGGGTATTATACATTAATTTAAGGAAATAAAAAAACCTCAGACAAAAGCCTGAGGTTTCCATTTTTTTTTAAAAAATCATTTTTTCAATTCTCTTAAAGCTGTATCAACAATAAATTGCACTTGATCGCAACTACGAGATGGGGTCATACCATTAACAATGGTCATATAAACTTCTGTCTTCTTAACACCATTAGGATGCCACTCTGGTATAACATATATCCTAATATCTTTACCTTTATTATTAATCATAACTTTAGCTGATAATTTGCCTGGCGTGACATAACCAAACCTTGTAATTGTACTATTTTTGATTTCATCACCAAAAAAGTTTAACAACTGAGAGAGATCTGGGGTACAAAATTTTTGTTGTGCCGTAGCTCCTTGAGCTAAAAGAATAGCTAAAAATAACACAGAAACAATTTTTTTCATTATTTATTTTTTTAAAAGTGAGAAATATATAAATTTATTTTTACAATAACACGTTTTCAGATAAATAGCAAATGTGAAGACAAAGGTGAATACAACCTTTAATAAATTAAGTTACAAATTGGCCAGCTATACGTTTAATCTGTACAACTCTGAGTTATGACAACGTAATTATCGTCTGCTGTCCAATTTATTTTGTCTGCCCCAGCACTAACCACATAAGATACTCCTGGATTTGAATTACAATCATTATCGTCATATCCATAATAATTCCCCCACGGATCTCTATCGATTCGTCCACCTAAATATTTCCCATTTACCAATGCATCTATCACAGCTGTCCAACTAGAATTTGAGGGATTTGAACAAGCTGAACAATTATCTCCTAGTGGAGGTAGTTCTCCTATATCCATTTTGTACATAAGCATTGCTTTTTTTATTTGATCTATATCCATCTTTGCACGAGCATAATTGGCTTTAGTTCGAGCTGCATTTAAAGATGCTAAAACAACAGAAGCAAGTAACCCAATTATCGCTATGACAACCAATAGTTCAATGAGAGTAAACCCGCCTGAAAAATTACGAATTTTTTGGTGGGTAAAACCTTTTTTAAATTTATTTAATTTAATCATATTTTGAAGGTATTGTTTCAAAAACACCAGGTGGTAAGTTTTCACGAACACTTGGTTCTATGTCTTCTCGAAATTGAGGGATGGTTTTATTTTTCATGGAAATATTTTTTGGAAAAACCAAAAACAACGAAATAGCAACAGCTACTATTACAAATCCAAAAAGCACATATTCTGCTTTTTTTTGTTCTTGGAAACCAAACCATTTCATAACTAATTGCACTATCTTTGTAGCTTCAACATTTTTAAAAGATTTCTGTATTTCTGTATTTCCTTCAATATTAAAATTCTCGTCCATAAGAGTATTATACTTTTTTTGATAGAAATCAACAAATTATTTACTATCAAAAAATCTTTTTTCTCTATTCCCCTAAAACAAAAAAACTTCAAATTTTGAAGTTTTTTTGTTTTCGCTGTGGCTTGCCACGAGCGAGTTTTCAAGTACTCTTGAAAACGAGTCGAGTGGAGATGCTGGAAGTTGAACAGGCAAATCACTAAGTCAAACTCATGAGCTACGCGCAGTAGTTTGACTAAGTGTTTGCTAGCCCGACTCCACTATTTTTCTCCCTTGAAGGAGAAAAATATGTCTCCGTCCGATTCAATTTCACGAAGGAGAAGCAGTTCTCCTTCTCAGCATCTCCACCAATAAAAAAACAGGCTTACGCCTGATTTTTATTGGTGGAGATGCTGGAAGTTGAATCCAGATGTAGAAAGTGATCTTGTACAAGTCGACGTGTGTGTCGTGTTCAATTGGTTTAAATGTAAATACTAGAGAACATGCAACATATATTTACACCGAGCTTTTAATTGTCAGAATCGCAATCAAGCAGTTTGTAATTCTTAACCCGATTAATTATGCCCATACTATTTATCGGATGTAGATAGCATAGACACCCGCATGAGCTGTTAAGCCAACGCAGGAGCGCCATATCCAAATGCAAAAGCATAAGGTGATGGAACTTTAGCGACTTTGTTTGCACTTAGTCTTTTCCAAGAAGTTTTAAAAGATTCCTGAGTACTTTACACGCATATACAAGACGGCACTTCCTGTCGAAGCCCGTCATCCCCCTAAAACATTTTGTACTCAAAATGTTCGGGCGACCATTTTTAGTAAAAAATGGTTTAGCCCTAAAACATTCCAATAACAAGACGTTGGGCAACCTATTGTTTTAAAACAATAGGTTTAGCCATAAATAATTATGACGCCCTATTTTGTTTATATTCATCCAAAATTTTCTTTTTAAATCTAGCAGACCATAGAGTTTTCAGAAAACGTTCTCTATTAAATGCATCTCCTTTATCTTGAAATTCTTCATGATAAATTCGCACAAGTGGTCTGCTTAATTTTGTTGCATAAACCTTACCTGAATTATGATCTAACAATCTTTGCTCAAGATCGCAAGTACAACCCACATATAATTTATTATCTTTTTGACTTAAAAGTATATAAACAAAATAGGACATAACAATCTTTTTCAAATAACTATCGTTTAAATTCTCTGCGAATTTCACGATCTGTTTCGCGCTTCTTGATAGTCTCGCGCTTGTCATAAACTTTTTTACCTTTAACAAGAGCCAATTCTACCTTTATGCGCCTGCCTTTACTATACAGTGAAAATGGCACTAGAGTCAAACCACGCTTGGCGTCTATCTCGGCGAGTTTTTTTATTTCTTTTTTATTCAAAAGTAGTCGTCGTGTACGTTTTGGGTCGTAAGTTATCGGTGTGTTTCCAACTTGAAATGGTGGTATCTGCATATTCATTAAGAAGACTTCCCCGCCACGAACAATACCAAAGCTACCAGCAAGTATTGCCCTCCCGCCGATTATGGACTTGACCTCGAAGCCAAAAAGCTCGATACCGGCTTCGTATTTATCTACTATTTCATAATTGAAATGCGCTTTTCTGTTGTCTACTAAAGTTGCCATGTTTTTATTTGCTTATATTATTGATTATGTTATAATAGACTTAACTTTGGCTTAGGCCTCCGAGAAATCCCCACAAGGGGATTTCGTTGTTTACAGGAAGTCTTTCAAAGCATTTCTAATCTTATTAAACTCTTCGACTGAAATAACCGTTATTTTACGGGCAAGTCTTCTAGTGTCAAAAAGTCTAACCTGAGATATTATAGCAGAAGAATCGGTTGATTGTATTTCTACATACCAAGAACCTTTCTTTTTGTTTGAGGTAAGAGGCACTCCTATAAAAGTATTGTTTGTTACTTTTTTAATAACTAAAACAGGTCTTTCAAACAATTCATGTTTACCATCTTGCTCACTACCCACATTTATACCCATAGAGCAAAACCATATTTCTCTCTCTGAGACGTAAATCACCTTTCGATTATCTATATCTTTTTTTAAGATGTTCCAAGAATCAAAGTCTTTTATCATATATTAGTATTATAAACTTTCTAAATTAAATTCGCCAACCTTTGTTCTTTTTATAGAATACGTCACAGTTGGTATGCCGATTTTTTCTCCAATATCGGAAACGAGTTGGCGGATGTATGTTCCAGAGCTAACATTTGCTACGCACTTTAGTACAGTAAAGTGCGTGGATGATGATTGTGATAAAACATCAGTCCATTTATTTAAAATATCTTTTTGGCGGAAGTCTGCATTGGGATTCACGCTGTTTATTTTCTCTATAATACTTTTTTCTAAATCTATTTTCGAAATACTGTAATTTTCCGATAATTCTAAAATATAAATTTCTACTTCATGATCTGGGAGGTTTTTTGGGAGAGTCGCTTTTTTCGCAAGCGAAAAAAG
>JAYTNB010000007.1:0-10191 GCA_043748495.1 bacterium
TACAGAAAGATTCAAAATACCATTTGTGATATACTTTGTGTATTAAAAATAATTTAGCCAAAATTGATTCTTGGTAACATTATTAGATGAGGTAATACGAGAAGTTCTACTGTAAATATTCTGGAGTATAAATCGTCATATAATCGAGAACTTCTCTCATAACGCGAGTCGCATTACCAGAAGCAGCCTTTGGACCACGCTCCATTAGGACCACAAAAGCATAGCGTGGTTTCTCGTAAGGGAAAAATCCGATAATCCAAGAATTCGTATTTGTATTTCCGTAGCCGACTTGAGCTGTACCAGACTTCGCAGCAACTTTTATTTTTTCTAGATCTAGAGCCTTACCGGTTCCCTCAGTTACGGTCAGACGCATGCCTTGATGTATGATTTTTAATTTATCTAAATCGAGATTTATATTTTGTTTCTTATTTGCTAAATCTATAGCATCTTTATTTAAATGTGGAGTAACAAGTTCCCCACCATTTGCAAGCGAACCTACAGCTCGTAGCATATCGATAGGTGTTACTTGAAAACCATACTGCCCTATAGAAGTATTGTATGTGTCACCCAGATACCAAGCCTCGCCTTTAAATGTTTTAGCTTTCCATTCTGGATTTGGAATTATACTTTGCTTTTCTGAATTAATATCTATATTTGTTTTATCTTCAACACCAAAAAGTTTCATATATTTTTGTATTTTACTTATACCTAAACCAGGCTGATCCTGATAACCACCACCTATTTGATAAAAATACACATCAGAAGACACAGCGATGGCTTTGCGCATATCGACATAGCCAAAAGAACCGTGATCTTTAAAGATTGTTTTAGCTCCTTTTTTATAAGGATTCGGAACTGAGATAGAACCATTAGATAAAATATTTTTATTTGGATCGATAACATTTTCAACTAGAGCTGCGTAGCCTATAAAAGGCTTTACGATAGAACCTGGTGCATACAAACCAGCAACTGGTCTGTTTAGAAATACTTTTCTTTTATCTGTAAAATAACCTTGGATAGTTTCTTTGTCTTTGCCACTTGATAGGACGTTTGAATTGTATTCAGGGAAACTAGTCATTGTTAATAATTCACCATTTTCTAAATCCATAATCATTCCTGCTCCTCCAGAGAAAGATGAATTACGAGCCATTTCAGCGATTCTTTCGTGCATTTTTGACTGAATACGAGAATCGATTGTTAGATTGATATTGCGACCAGGAATCTTTTCTGTCACAACATTTTCATATTGAACAACACCTTTCACGTCTTCTTGGGTGACTTTGACACCATTTATACCAGTTAGTTCTTTATCATAAACTTTTTCTATTCCATCTTTACCTATAAAATTCTCTTGCCAAAAACGCCCTGAAGCATCAGTTGCAGGAGCACTAGTATAACCAAGCAATAAACCGAAACCAGGTTCTTTGTAATACGCTCTTCTCAAGAAAGCAAACTGATCAATAGTATTTTTGTCTTCACTTTCATTCCAAGCCAGTGGTACACCGTTTCTGTCATAAATCAAACCACGATCAGCAAAAATAGGTTCTTTTTTTAAACTATTATTTTCACTTTTTTTTAAATATTCATCACCTTTTAATATCTGTAGAGTAAATGCTTTCCAAGAAAAAAATAAAAATACCAAAGAAAAGAAAGCTCCGAGAAAAAACAAAGATCTCTTAGAGATAGACTTCTCTAGTCTGCCTTCGAACTGTTGAGTGTTGAAATTCGGTAGATTCTTAGAATCTAGAAATATTTCATCTGGGTCTATATCGTTATTTATATATTTTCTACTTTTTTTAAATTTCATATTTATTTAGACGCAAATAATCTTTTGAAAGATCTAATAATTTAAAAATTGTAAAGACAGCAATAGTGTATAGTATCTCGAATTTAAAACCCGCATAGAAATTAATTATGTATAAAGCATAGATGAGTACTGATACTACGATAAATTCAAAAAATTTGTTAAATATAAAAATACCCACAAATGTAAAGAGTAGACTGACCCAATAAGGCAAAAGAAAAAATGCAAATACTATAGATAAATCATAAAAAATTCGTTTCATCCATCTATCATATACTTACAAAGGCACTAAATCAATACGGCCGATTTTAACGATTTCTTATAAAAGAAATAATGAAACCTAACAAACGAATCACGAGTAGAACTAATAAGCTGTAAAAGATGACTTTATTCTTTAGTATAAAATCAATAGAGGACAAGAAAAATAATTTAACATATTCAAATGGATGCCCAGAAGAAAGGAATTTTTTACTCTTATTAAGAGATGAATCGTTTGAATTTTTGACAGAATTATAATCAGAACCATTAGCTGTATCTCCGTCGTTTTTAATAAAAGTTTCTAAATCAGAAACAACATCACTAACTTTTATATTTTTTTGTATTTCTTCTTTTGATTTTTCTGTACTTAACTGCAATTTTTGACGCAAATTTTCTATCTTTGAAAGATTCGACATCGCAAAAGTACTGACACTTTCAGGTAACACTTCATTTATCTTTGAAGGTATTTCGTCTAGATTATTTTTAGTAACAGCGGTATCTTTTAGAGAATTGGCACTGATACTTTTAGTCATAACAGGAATAAATTTTTTATCTTTATTCGTTTCGCTGTGATTCAACGAGATTGGTTCTTTTTTTGTACCGGACATTAATTGCGGTGAAATAATCTTTGCTGATATAACGTGATCACCGGATGTAATTTTCCAAGGTAATGACACTTCAATCAAAGATTTAACAGGTACTTCTATATTTCTATAACCCAAGATCGTATTCTTGTCATAGAATTCGACACGCATAGAAACAGGATTTGCATCTGCGTTCCACACAGCTGTATAGATAGAAACAGTATTGCCTTCAATTAGATCATCATTTGAATACCATATCTGACCAGGCAAAAATCCTGTAGAACTTTCAGCGTAAACATTTGAATAAGAAATAAAAAACAAAAAAATAAAGATTATTATTTTGTAGATGTTTTTTATTTTCATATTTTTAAAAATTTATTTTAAAGTAAAAGAAGCTTTAACAGTTAACATTATATTTTTCTCTACCTTGGAAGTGTCATATGAGCCATAGTCAGATATATCTAGAGAATTAGCAGATAGGACTTGAACTACACCAGAACTCGCACTTTTTAATTGGCCGACTTTTTTACCAGACGATTCAGCGAGTTTACTTGCGCGAGCTTTGGCATCTTTTACTGCTTCAGATAACAATGCAACTCTTTCTTCTGGCAATTTACTATAAGTAAATTCTAGAGATTGTGTTGAGAAGATAACACCCTTTTCAATAAGTGGTTGGATGTTTTTTGCAACATCTGATATTTTATTCACATCATCAGAATTTACATCGATAGTTTGGCGAAGTGTATAAGAACGCTCCGCACCATTTGGTTGATCGTAGTTTTGATCCATAAATACAGGAGATACGATGATCTGATCATTTGGGATATTTTTCTCCTTTAGGAAATTCTGAACTTCTAATAAATCACGAGACATATCTGCGTAGCCTTGTTTGAGAGTTGAAGCTTTTGTAACATGAGTTACAACACCAACCCACTTTACATGATCACTAGTTACTTGTTTGGTTGCAGAACCTGTAACAGTTAGAGTATTGTCAAAAGACTTTAATTTATAAAAAACAAAACTTCCAATACTAGCACTAATAATGATAGCCAAACCCAAGACAAATTTTGTATTTAAAAAACTATATTTATTGTTATTTTCCATGTAGATAATTATACCACTTTTTTAAAAAAGTACATATGATATACTTCTACCAATGAATACAGAAATTAAAGAAAAGCTACTGGAGACACTACATAATCAAAATAAGCATATTTTAGCAAATGTTATTGAAAAAAATGCAGATGTGTCTATTGGTTCATATTCAGAGAAACTGTGGGATTACAAAGCAACGCGACCAATAGAGCAAGCCCTAATAGATGCTTTTAAAAAAGAATTTACCCGTTTAGATATAAAAAAAGAAACACAAGAAGAAATCATCGATTCTATATCCAGAACACGCAGTATCCAAACAGCGCCACATATAGGACTGCATGAAAGTAGTCGCATGCTAATGATCCACTACCTAACAACTCTCGGAATAAACAAAGACGAATGGTACGTTGTAGGAACTTTTTCTGGTATTCCTTTTTCAAATGATTCGTATCCTGCGTCAATTTCATTTTCGAAAAATCATACATTTAGTGATATTTTTGAGAATGAGGATTTGTATTATACAGATGCAATAAAAAAACAAAAAGACCGCGAACGTGATCTACCAAATGAATCATATATGAGGTTGAGCGTAGCAGAACCGAAAGATAAAAACAGTATTGTTTACAGAAGCGACACTCCGAAAACATATGTAGATATATATCCTCATTTACATAAAAAGCTCAGAGACTTGCTCGTTGAACCAAAGCTCGAAACATCTTTTACAAAGACGATGTTGGAGTCTAATAGAAATTTAATCTCAAATATCATTCCTCATAAGAAAATAATTTTTATTGATATAAACGAAGTGATCAGTAATTATTTGCAAATCGTTTTACAAGACAAGGAACATTTTATATACAAAATATTCTTTGATGAAAAGATGCACAGAGATATGATAGATACTTTCAGCGTCCGTGAACACTTTTTTTATTACACAGAAATTGAAACAAAAAAACAACATCATGCATATATTGATAATTTTTTACTTAAATCAAAAAACTTAGAAACAGAAATAGAAAACGAAAGTCTAATCAAACTCTTAGCGGAAACACAACTATGTCCTGGAATATTTATTGGTTTTACTGCTTTGTCATTTTTAAATGATTTTCAGTGTTTCGGTAGTTTTAAACAGATCGAATATCTAACACGTTACAAGAGAATCTGGCAAGAATCTAAACTACTACCTGTTGATATCTCTCACGTACCCACAGATTCACTTACTACTGGTGAACTATCTGATGAGAATTTACGATTTATAACACCTATAGACATAGTCCTCGGTTCCGAATGGCATGTCGACAATAATCATACATTTGGTGATATAATCGAACCGATGATTCCCCTCTTACAAGCTTTCAAAAATTAAGCTACAATACAGAACATATGGAAATTCCAAAGAAAGTACACTTTATAGGTATATGCGGTAAGGGCATGGCAGGGCTTGCTATTATTCTTCGTGAAAAAGGCTTTGTCGTTTCAGGGAGCGATGAAGGATTCTACGATCCACTTTATAGTTACTTAGTAGAACAAAAGATAAATTTTATCGATGGTTATAAAAAAGAAAATATCCCAAATGATGTGTCTCTTATTATTATCGGTAAACATGCCAAACTTGTTACACAAACAAACGAAGAAGTAGCGGCTGCTTACGAGATGGGAGTAACTGTCAAATCATTCCCCGAAGTTATAGATGATTTAACAAAAGAAACAGACAATACAGTTGTTGCTGGTAGTTTCGGTAAATCAAGTTGCACAGCATTTCTAGTCTGGGTACTTTTGTATGCAAAAAAAGATCCATCGTATTTTGTTGGAGCATTGCCTTACAATTTCAAAAATACTGCACATCAAGGTAAGGACAAAGAATTTATATTAGAGGGCGACGAATACCCATCGTCAAACACAGACGCAACGTCTAAATTTTTATATTATAATCCAAAAACAATACTACTGACTTCTTGTGAGCATGATCATATAAATGTATTCCCAACACTTGCTGACTATTTACAACCGTTCGAGAAACTTACAAATTTATTGAAAGACAATGATTTACTTATAAAGAATCTAAACGGTGCAAATATCGAAGAAGTGACTAAAAATGTAATAGCAAAGCAAGTTACTTATTCATTGTCTGATGAAAAGGCCAATTATTATGCGAGAAATATTTCTTATGGAGAAAAAACAGTATTTGACTTATACAATAATGGTAACAAACTTTGCACACTTGAAACAAATCAACTCGGTTCTTATATGGTAGAAAATATTGTTGGTTGTGGTGCTTTGTTATTAGAAAAGAAATTAGTCGACATCGAACAATTACAAAAAGCATGTGAATTATTCTTAGGAGTTGCTGGACGTATGGATAAAAAAGAAAACACTTCGAGTGTATTAGTTTATGAAGCATTTGGTTCTTCTCAGAGTAAGCTCGCTTCGAGTTTCGAAGCACTTAAACTACATTTCCCGAATAAAAAAATTGTTGCTTTATTTGAACCTCACACATTTTCATGGAGAAATAGAAATGCATTGTCTTGGTATACACATACTTTTGATGATGCGAAGCATGTTTTAGTTTTCGAGCCACCGAGTCATGGGGCAAATAACGATCAACTTTCACTCGATGAAATCGTTTCCAAAATTAGAGAAAATCATGATTCTGTCTTCCCTTTTTATAACGACACTGAGGGCCTTAATATACTGAAAACTATCGTACAAAAAGATGACATAGTTCTTTTAATTACATCTGGGGACCTAGGGGGTATAATACCAAAAGTACCAAAGCTGATGGAGGAATTATTTTAATTTCTATAACACTTCTTTTTGATAACATTTTTCGCAATACACTTTCAAATCTTTATCGGAACTATATGTTGTTTTGAAAGTTGTACCACAATTATTACTACACTCTCTGTCATACAGCTTCATAGCGTTTCTGTAATTTAATCTTTCATAGTGACGACAGTTCGGACAAAAGCGTGGTAATGGTATCTTTTTAATTTGATAAAATTGCAATTCCTCTGGTGTTATCCGAAATGCACTCGTGCACTGAAACTGAGCATGGCCATCATTTGGACAACTTATTGTTTCGTTTAAAATACTACTGTCTACATCATTTATACTATCTGGTAAATCAGCCGAATTTAATGTCACAGCATAATCTCTTTTTTCTCTATCGTACCAAGGGTAACCCATTGTAATTGCTTCTTCTTTTGAAACAGGAACATAGTCAAGAGCAACTGTTTCATTATACCCAAAAGGACACATTTCAAATGGATAAAATTCTCCATATTTATAAATTCTATTTTTAGAATCAATATAAGGATTATTATTCATTAATTCTTTTAGTTTTGGTGATAATTCTTCATATTCTTCTTTTGAATACTGTTTATTTAAAATACAATATTTAGCATTATTTAAACCAACACAAGCAAAACAATCAGAACTATTTTTACAAAAAAGTGAGTATTCTATATTTTTTGAACCTATACAAAAAATACATACGATTTGTCTTGATCCGTTACTAGGGGCAATACAATCATAAGCAAGTTCCCCTGATAAAACAGCGAAAATATCCATCATATCTTTAGACTTAATAATACGATTCGAATATCTAATGTCTTCAGACTCTGCACTAACATCAAAAGATTTAAAAACATTTTTCGAATTTGTAACATAATCCCTCACTACATTATCACTAGAAATTATATTTGCATATTTATGAATTGCACTTTTATAAATTTCTGTATCGAAATACTCTTTTGCTTGTTTTACTCCTTCATAACTATTTAGTTTTAATTCTTCAACTGCTTTTTTGTAGTCTTCTTTACTTAATTTTTGATTATTAAAATAGTATTGACCATTACGCAAATTACTAGACAAACAACAATTTTGGCAGTTTACACAATCATACAAAAAGGATGAATCTATACACGAAGATGAAGAATGCATGTAGTATGAATTATAATTTCCATGAGAAAGAATATTTTGATAACAACCATCTAAATCTGAACAAGAAAAACAATCTAAACTATTTCTAGTTTTATCTATGTTTTCAGAAAACATTACATCTTCGCAATCAATTAAGGAAAAACACATGTACGCATTTTTAGAATTTACAACAGAATTTCCATAATCACTATTTACAACATTTCCAAACCTATGCTGATATTGCCTTGGTTGTTTTTTGAGTAAATTATTTATTTGAGAAAAGATATTTTCTTGCCAGTTTACACCTTCCGCATACTTAAATTGATCCCAATTATCACTTGAATAGCAATCTAGACAGAAAACTGGGGCTCCATCATCTTTGTACATTGAAATAATAGTTTTTTTACACAAACCACATTCACGACGAAAAAGAGAACGTACATTACGCCAAATCATACGTCTTTTCATTCGACACTCTGGGCAAAAAATTGATGGCGGGACATTTATCTTTTCATAAAAAACAAAATCATCAACTTCGATTACGAAATTATTTTTACAGTTTTGGCAGGTTTTGGTTTCAGGATTCATATATTTATATTGTATCACTAAAATACTTCTTCAATTCATCTATATCATCGAAATGATTTTTGATACCATTTATTTCTTGGTACGTTTCGTGGCCCTTGCCAGCAACCATTATAAAGTCGCCATCAACTGCCATAGAACACGCTTGTTTTATAGCCTCGTGACGATCTGGAATTACTTTTACTTTTTGCCCTAATTCTTTATTATCGAAACTTTTTAATCCAACTATCATATCTTTTATAATATCATCTGGATTTTCTGTCCGCGGATTGTCCGATGTTAATATAACAATATCACTCATGTCATATGCGATTTTTGCCATGATAGGTCTCTTGGTTTTATCCCTATCACCACCACAACCAACGACGGTAATTATTTTTTGTTTTTTATCTTCACGCAAATCATTTGTAGTATTTAGTACATTTAAAAGTGCATCTGGTGTGTGAGCATAGTCGACAATACAAGTTATATTGTTTTTTGTTTTAAAGTACTGAAAGCGTCCAATTACAGGATCGAGCTCTTTTATATACAACCTTACCTTGTTGCGGTCTTCGTCACACAGTACAGCAGTTCCAAAACAAGCCAGAACATTGTAATCATTGAAACGACCAATTAATTTGTGTTCTAAACTATCAGTAAAGTCGGCATTTTCGTGACCCACATTTTCTTTATCTAAACTATAAAAATACTTTTTTGCTTTAGAGTTTTTTAGCATAAAGCTCCCATATTTATCGTCCATATTTGATAAAGCAAAAGCCTCTTTATCTAAACTATCGAAAAACTTTTTCTTTGCCTCCGCATAATTCTCAAAAGTTTTGTGATAGTCTATATGATCATGAGTCAGATTAGTAAAGACCCCACCAGTAAAGTGCAAGCCCGCAATCCTTTTTTGGTCGATAGCATGAGAAGAGACTTCCATAAAAACATATTCACAACCATGGTCAGCCATGCGAGAAAGTATTTTGTTTAAAGTTATTGAATCTGGAGTTGTTCGCTCTGCGTCTTGTATTTGATCATTTATTTTTATACAAACTGTACCTATGAGACCTACTCGCCAATCCATCTTGCGATAAAGCTGGTGCAGTAATGTCGTCACTGTTGTTTTACCATTGGTGCCTGTGACACCGATGAGTTTCAACTTCTCTGTTGGGAAGTCATAATACGCGTGAGCAATATATCCTACAGCCTCATGAGCTGAAGCGACACGGATATATGTCACCTCTGTATGATACGCTATCAATTCTTTGTCGTGGACTATAACAGTTGCGCCATTGGCAATAGCGTCAGAAATAAAATTGTGCCCATCCATCTTGTCTCCTGTCAAAGCCACAAAAAGACTGCCATCTTTAATTTCTTTAGATGACAAATAGATGTCAGAAATTTCTCTCTCCAAAGAACCCTTTACTTCTAATGGGTTTATTTCACCAATTATGTCTTGCAGATGTTTCATAATTAAATTTTAGCATGAAATAGAGACAAAAGAAAACAGACAATCATGCATCGATTGTCTGCTATTTTTGTAACCACTTGTTGTATTCCTCTATTATTATTTGAGGGACACGTTCGATACTGTTTTCTGGTAAACCAGTATCGATGACGCAGTCGTAGTTAGTTTCATCTTGATGATCATTTATATCATACAAATCCTTATAACGTTTTCTTTCGCTTTCTAAACGAAAATTAATTGCATTCAAAATTGAATCTTTTGTATGAAAATTGCCAGATTCATTTTGTCTGTTTTTGTTCTCTGTATCTTTCAAAATCCTTTCAGCTGCAATTTCTGGTTTTAATTTTAAAAAAACTTTAAAAGATTCTGGTATGAAGAACCAAGCTAAACGTCCATCGACGACTATATTTTCCATACTAGCTAATTCTTTATTTGAATTATCTAAAATCTCGTCGATACTTGGATCAGTTTCGGCCGCGATACTTAATTCATTTAGT
>JAYTNB010000008.1:0-3563 GCA_043748495.1 bacterium
CATATTCGTCCGCATTTTAATAATCCAAGTTTTCCAAAAGCAAATATTGATTTCTTAAAAGAAACAAAAGAAAAAGTTGGTGACACTATTTACGCGATAGATGATCAGTCCGCTTTAAAAATTATCGATAATAGTGTCGAAGTTATAAGTGAAGGGGATTGGCTCAAATTTTAATATGCTCAAAAAAGAAACACAATCCATTTTACTCCTACCAGATATACGCTCGGCGCTAAATGTCGGGGCTATATTTCGGACAGCCGATGCAGTAGGGATAGATAAGATGTATTTAATTGGTACAACACCATGTCCCAACGATAAATTTGGTCGCATCCAAAAAGACATAGCCAAGAGCGCATTAGGAGCAGAGCAATTTGTATCATGGGAATATAAAAAAAGTTTATTCGTTCTAATTTCTAAATTAAGGCGGGATGGTTTTATTATTATTGCACTTGAGCAAGATGAGAAGTCTGTAGACTACAGAAAGATAAAAAATAGTTTTAAAAATAAAAAGTTACCAGATAAAGTTGCGATAGTACTAGGGCAGGAGACTATAGGTCTAGATAAAAAATTACTAAGTTTGTGTGATATCATAGCCGAGATACCAATGCATGGTAAAAAAGAATCACTCAATGTTTCTGTTGCCACAGGTGTTCTTTTGTTTGAATTGCTACATTAGCAAAAGATTAAAATTCTAGTGAATTTTTTTGCTCTATTCGGCTCCGTCGAGCTTTCGTAAGTTGTTTCTCGGATACTTTTTATTGTATACCACTTATTTCTGGTTTTATAAAAGGTTTTATTTGTTCTTCTTTTTTAGGGCCACCACTGATTAGCCAAATAACAAAAAGTCCAACGATAAACAAAACTATTATCATTCCAAAATCTATCTCGCCTTTATTGTATTGTGTATTTTTTTTCATATTAAAAAATTATTTGGTGAATATTGCAAAAATGTGCGCTACGGCCATCTATCACTTTTCTTATTATAACACCAGAGCATTGTTTTTTACCACAAACTTCTCCTTTTTTACGATAAACATTGTGAGTATTTTGGAAATTCCCTTTGTTTCCATCTATATCTCTGTAGTCCGATGTAGAGTCTCCGCCAAAGTCTATGCCTTTATTTAAAACTATAACCATATTTTTGTATAATACAGTCCAATCTTTTTCTTTAATATTTTGTGGTTTAGAATTCGGATGCACATTCGAAAGCCACAATAATTCATCGGAATAAATATTTCCGATACCAGCTATCACAGTCTGATCCATCAAGACTGTTTTTATATTTTTATTTGGTTTTGAAAGTATAGCTTTTTTAAAGTCTTTTACGCTAAAGTTATAATCGAGTGGTTCAGGGCCGATATTTTTTAGATGGATACTTTCATGCATAGTATCAGTGTCTAAAAGTGTGACTTTACCAAACTTGCGGGCATCACAAAAAGCCAAGTGTTTTTTATTTGAAAGACTAAAGACTACATGGATGAATCGGTTGTATGGGTCGTGCAATTCTTTCCTTTCATCAATACTAGGAGTCCAAGTGTTAGATTTTTTGTCATAAACATAGTTTCCGTACATTATATGACCAGTCATTTTCAGGTGTATGAGTATGGTTTTATTTTTTTCTAAATGCACTAAAATATTTTTGGCACGACGCTCCGATTTTAAAATTTTCTTCCCGACTATTTCTTTTTTGAAATTATCAAAAAATTTTTTATTTTTTATAGTATGAGTAAATTGTTTGATAGGGTTAGGGCGGGCTAAATCCGTCCAGACATCTAAAATAACAAGTCCTGTAACTTTCTTTTGTAAACCATTTACTGTTGTTGTGACTTCTGGTAGCTCAGGCATTATTTATTTGAAAGTATTTTTAAAGCTTGCTTTATGCGAGCGTTTACACTTTCTATATCACTCGGTACTTGTTTCAGAGCATCGCGAGCATCGTTTTGACTATAACCGAGGGATTTAAGGGCTTCGACGGCGTCGTTTTCTATACTCATACTTTCTTTTGTATTTGTGGCACTGTCACTTACTGTGACTTTATTACGTAGGTCTATGACGATACGTTCGGCGGTTTTGCGTCCGATACCAGAAACTTTGTTTAAATAGCCTGTGTCGCCGGTTGCGATGGCGTGTTTGATGGTGTCTAAATTTGCAAGCGACAAAACTGCAAGTGCCCCCTTAGGACCGATACCTGAAACAGAGAGGAGCATTTCGAAAAAAGCATTTTCTTCTAAAGTTTTAAAACCAAATAAATCCAAAGCAGTTTCGCGGACCGCTAAATAAGTAAACAGGGCTATGTCTACATCAATATGACTTTCAGACAAGGTGTCAGTTGTTGTATATATTTTATAACCTACACCACCAGTAGAAACGATCATATACTTGTCGTCTTTGTGTATTATTTTGCCTTTTATATGTCCTATCATGGCCCTATTATACTTTTTTGTGGGCATATGTACAAATAAGTGTTTTTCTGTTAGTATGAGCCTATATAGACAACTCGTGTCTCGGGCCCTATATACGAAAAACTTTATTTTATAAATAATAAACCTAAATTATGCCAATTAAAAAATCAGCTAAAAAAGCACTACGTGGGTCTCTGGTTAAAAAAGCTCAAAATGACCGCAATAAAAAGCTTGTAAAAGAATCTATTAAAAGTATCGAAAAGCTCGTAAAAGAAAAGAAAATCGACGAAGCAAAGAAATTACTTCCTAAAGCTTACAGTACTATCGACAAAGCAGCTAAAAAAGGAGTTCTAAAAGCAAATACGGCATCTCGTAAAAAGTCTCGTCTTTCACGCATTACAAAACCAAGTAAATAAAAATTGCCCCACAGGGGGCAATTTTGCTATTATGTATATATGTCACAATTTTTCAAAAACTTAACAAATAAAATAAAAAATATAGTAAGTAATAATTCGCAATCTTTAAAAGATGAAAATATTTTGCTTGCAAAGCAACAAGCAGAAAGTACACTCGCACAACTCTATACCAATCCACTTTTGTTTTTTTATGGCGATGGTTGTGAGCACTGCAAAAATGAAGAGGCGATAGTAAAGGTCCTAGCACTCGAAGGTGTAAGTATTCAAAAAATAGAAGTTTGGAATAATAAGGAAAACGACGTATTACTTGAAAAACTAGATTGCGGTGAAGATAACTGCGGAGGTATCCCTTTCTTCTATAATCAAAAAAACAAAAAGACCATTTGTGGCGAAGCAACAAAAGAAGAGGTGATAGAATGGGCTAAATAGTAAATAATTGTCTTGACAACAGTATAGCAATTTTGCTATACTGTTTTTGTTAGTAATTATACTATATGAATAATTTACAATCGTTCTTTCTAAAAGATGTAGAAAATTTTATATCAGGATTGGAAATAAAAGACCAAGCTAAAATTGCTTCTTTAGTAAAAAGTTTGGAACAGAATAATTTTAATATTTTGTATGTAAAGAATCTCCATAGTCCCATAAAAGAGCTTAGGGTAAAAATTTATAGATTCATCTTCTTTACTAAAGAATCCTCAATATATTTTATACATGCTTTTATAAAGAAAAGTAATAAGACACC
>JAYTNB010000009.1:0-2013 GCA_043748495.1 bacterium
GAAAAAGGATTCCATGTTTTAGAAAAAGACGGAGTGATGGCAATCATCAGTTTCCATAGCCTCGAAGACAGAATAGTCAAACATGAATTTATAAAATTAAAAGAAGAAAATAAAGCAAATATCATTACAAAAAAACCAATCATACCAAGCGAAGAAGAAATTATTAACAACCCTAGAAGTCGAAGTTCAAAATTAAGAATAATAAAAAAAATATGAATACAATAACAGAAAGAATAGATACAATCTTACCAACAAAAAACTCTAAAGTTATAGTTTTTTATGTTCTTATTAGTGCGCTTGTTTCTCTGTCTGTTGTATATGTTTATTTGATTGGTTCAATTACTTTCAATATTTTAGCTCGCAAGACTCTAGAAAAGAAATTATATAGTTTGAGTAGTCATGTCAGTAACCTGGAACTTGCTTATCTAAATGATTTAAACAAGATAGACAAGAATTATGCATTATCTATCGGATATGTTAATACAAAAGATGTTATCTTTGCTAATAGAACAGTAACATCTGTTGCTATAAGATAATGGATTCGGCAAGTTTTACAAAAAGATTACGAATCATCTCAGTGTGTGTTTTTTTCTTTGCATTTATTCTAATAACAAAGATTTTCCTAGTTTCAGTTGTTCACAAAAAAGCTTATACAGAAAAAGCTGAGCGTCAGTACTCTACATCCTCAAGCAATGTTTTTAATCGTGGAACTATATTTTTCTCAACAAAGGATGGCAATCCAGTGGCAGCCGGAGCTATGTCATCAGGATTCAAGGTCGCCCTCTCGACATCTAAAATAGTATCAGCTGATAAAGCATATGAAGCACTCGCGCCATATCTTAAAATAGACAAGGATACATTTATGGCTCGCGCAACAAAGAAAAATGACCCTTATGAAGAAGTAGCTATTCATCTCACTCTAGAACAAGCAAATGCCATAGATGCACTAAAAATCGAAGGTGTTTCTATTTTTAAAGATAACTGGCGTTCATATCCTGGACAGCAATTAGCAGCACATACGCTCGGCTTTCTAGCTTTCAAAGAAAATAACAGAGTTGGTCAGTATGGTCTGGAGCGTTATTATGATAAAGTTTTGTCTAAACCAAACGATGAACTTTATGTCAATTTTTTCGCCGAGGTTTTTGCAGATATAAAAGAAGTAGTTACTGATACAAAAAAGGGTGACATCGTTACAACGATAGAACCAACAGTTCAACAAAACGTAGAAGAACAACTAAAAGCAACCTTAGAAAAATGGAATGCCGAAGAAGCCGGAGCTATAGTCATAGATCCAAAAACAGGCGAGATATACTCTATAGCATTACTACCAACATTTGATTTAAATAATTTCGGTGATGTAAAAAATCTGAGTGTTTATCGCAACACTGCAGTTGAAAATGTGTATGAATTCGGTTCAGTTATCAAGCCTCTCGTTATCGCCGCTGCTATAAATGAAAAGAAAATCACCCCAGAATCAACTTACTTCGATAGTGGGCAAGTGACAGTCAATACAAAGAAAATAAACAATTTCGACAAGAAAGGTCGCGGAAAAGCGACTATGCAAATGGTTCTAGATCAATCCCTAAATACGGGGATGGTTTATGTACAACAAAAAATGGGTAATTATAAATTCCGTGAGTATATGAAGGCTTATGGCTTAGGAGAAAAAACAGGGATTGATCTACCAAACGAGACTTCTGGTTTGATAAAGAACTTGGAAAGTCCCCGCGACATAGAGTACGCTAACGCCTCTTTTGGTCAGGGTATAGCTATGACTCCTATAGAAGCCGTCAGAGCGTTTTCAAGCTTAGCAAATGGTGGTTATTTGATACAACCACACTTAGTAAAACAAATACGTTACGAAACTGGTTTATCAAAGAATATCGAAATAAAGGCTAATGAAGATGCTATAATAACAAAAGAGACTTCAGAAACGATAACACGGATGCTAGTTCACGTTTTCGAGACCTATGACAATGGTGGTCACAAGATAGAGCACTATAGCGTCGCAAG
>JAYTNB010000010.1:0-5588 GCA_043748495.1 bacterium
GATATTAAAGACAGGGTAGCTTTTCGTTTCGGAGATATATTTATTTCTAAAGATTTTTTTAATTCAGAAATTTATAAATCTTTTAAAAATACTTTATTAAATGAATTAAATTTTTATGTAACTGAATATGGGTATACTTTACCTCAACAAGAAGTTATAGATAAAGATGAAAAGGAATTTGTAGAAAGTATTCTATTTTTAGAAAAACATGTAACTTTTGTTGAATTATTTTGGTTAGAAGATCAGATTATTGCTGGAGCAAAAGTATTAGCCGAAGGTGCTCAAGGAACTATGTTAGATAATAACTTTGGTTGTTATCCAATGGTTACTTCAAGTAACACAATAGCAAGCGCAGCTCCACTAGGACTTGGTATACCAATGAAATACTTTAGAAAAACAATTGGTGTTATCAAATGGTATACTACAAAAGTTGGGAATGGAAAATTTCCTTCTGAAATTAGTGATCCTAAAATTCAGTCATTATTGCAAGAAGCAGGTGGAGAAGTAGGCGCAACAACTGGACGTAAAAGAAAGTGTGGTTGGTTAGATATTCCTCAGTTGTTGTATGCTTTGCGTATTAACGCTGTGGATGAATTAATTATAACTAAAGTAGATATTAATCCTCTAGAAGAAATCGGAATAGTTATGAGTTATCAAGTAGATGGAAAAATAGCTACTATTTTCCCTTTTAGTCTTGAAAAAATTGAGTCAGTGGTGTCGTGTGGTTTAAATCTAGAATGGAGTTTTTCTGGTAAAGAAGACTTAGTAAATACTGATTTGTATATGTATTTGGAAACAATACAAATGTTTGTAGAAAAACTAAAAGTAAAGATAAGTCATATTAGCTTTGGCCCATATCGTGATGATATAATGCAAGTTGATTTGAAATAAATACAGAAGTGATGCGTCTAATACGCATTATCCCTCGATTAAGTTCGAGGGATTTTTTTTATTTTATACAAACATTTATTTTTAACTTTATAGATAAAGAGATTTAACTGCATTATAAATTGTCTTCATCACACCTTCGTCGAACATACTAGGGATGATTTTGTCTGTACTTGGGTTTTCTATCATATTTGCAAGAGCGATGGCGCAAGTAACAAATATTTTATTTTCAAATTGAGGAATTTGACTGTCGAGCATTGCTTTAAATAAACCAGGAAAAACAAGGGAATTATTTATTTGATTAGGGTAGTCAGATCGTCCAGTAGCAACAATAAATGCACCAGCTTCATAAGCTAGTTCCGGTAAAATTTCTGGATTCGGATTAGATAGACCAAATATAATAGGCTTACTGTTCATGCTTTGGACCATTTCTTTACTAACAATATTTGGCTTAGACAATCCAATAAATACATCGGCTCCGATTAATGCTTGCTCTAAACCACCTTCCATTTCTTCGGCGTTACTTACTCTTAATAATTCTATTTTTTCTTTAGTTAAGTCTTGTCTTTTAGAATTGATGATTCCATGGCTATCACAAAAGATAGTATTTCTTATTCCGTATTCATGGAGTAATCGTCCTGTGGCAACTCCAGCTGCTCCTACGCCAGAGAGTACAACTTTTGCATCCTCGGTTTTTATGTCTGCTAATTTTAAAGCATTTATTAGTGCAGCTAAACTAACAGTTGCTGCACCCCACTGGTCGTCGTGCATAACTGGGATGTCTAATTCACGTCTCAACCTTTCTTCGATTTCAAAACATCGAGGTGCTGAGATGTCTTCGAGGTTTATTCCTCCGAAAACAGGGGAGATTTGTTTAACTATTTTGATTATTTCTTCGGTGTCTTTTGTATCAAGACAAATAGGCAATGCATCCACCCCACCAAATTGTTTAAAAATAGCAGCTTTGCCTTCCATAACTGGAATCGCTGCTAATGGGCCCAAGTCACCGAGTCCAAGTATCGCTGTACCATCTGATACTATTGCGACAGTGTTCTTTTTGATTGTATAGACACTTGCAAGTTGTGGATTCTCTGCAATTGCTAAACATACGCCAGCAACTCCAGGAGTGTAAGCAAGAGACAAGTCATTTTTATTAGATAGGGGAACTTTACTTATAACTTCGAGTTTACCGCCATTTTCTTTGTGTAATGCTATTGATTCATCGTAAATATTTTTCATTTATTTATTATATCATGTTTAGTATTTACATCGAAAATTTTTTGTTTAGAGTTTTGACCTGAAAACAGCTTTACAAAAGATGGGGAAGTGTCAAAGTATTCTGCTATTATTTTCTCAATAGCTTCATTTGCTTCTCCATTTACAGGTAGAGCCTTCACACTGATTTTATATGTAGCCATTTCCTCCTTTTCATTGTTATCAAAATCAAGTTTTGGTTGACTAATTCTCTGGATCGTATTTTCCTTCGCTTTGGGTTTAGCTCTCACTAGGATTTTCATTTTTTGATCGGTAGGGGGATAAACATGCTAGTTTTTCTTTTATATTCTGCAAATTCTATATTTTGTTCCATTTTCTTTTCTAGCATCGGTATACCAGAAACTTTCAAGATTAAAAAAGTTATAGTTATCGGACCGATAATACCAAGCCAACCATTTGGAATAGATAAAGCTATCAACCACAATCCCCACCATTGAACTACTTCTCCGAAATAATTTGGATGACGAGTGTATGCCCACAAACCAGTCTGCATTAACTTACCTTTATTTTCAGGATTCTTAATAAATTGTGCTAATTGTGAATCTCCCACAGATTCGAAATAAAAACCAATAATCCAAACTATTATTCCTAAAATATCTAGTACACCAAGCGGATAATTAATACTGTTGTTGATTATTAAAGTCGGAAAAATAATTAAAAATAATAGTGCACCTTGTAGGATGTAGACTTGAAAATAAGAACGTAAATAAAACCATTTACCCCATTCTTCGCGCCAAGCTAGATAACGGTAGTCTTCTGTTTTGTTTTTATTGCGTCCATATATATGAAATGCCAGACGTAATCCCCAAATGCTTATTAGTACTCCTGCTATTAGTCCTCGAATATGAAAATCTCCAGAAAGGAAAAAAGATACCCAAGCCATAAGCATAAAACCTAGCCCCCACGCTATGTCAGCTACATCATTTCTCTTTTTTATTAAAGAAATAAAGAACCACAGATTCATGTACACAAACAAGATTAAAGTAAGTAAGAGGTAGTAGTTCATAGATAATTCTAAATAAATATCTTAGTATAAATAAAGTATGTTACAACAGATACGATAGCTCCTAAAAATGTACCCCAAGCCAAATCAATGATAGTTATAGATAAAGGCCAGTCTTTTGTAATAGCCAGATTGGTTAGGTCATATGTAGCATAAGTAATGAAACCAAAGAATGCTCCAACGAGAACTGCATAGGTCCAAGAATTTTTCTCTACAGAAGGATTTATGACAAAAAATACAAGACCAATTATAAATAATATGTAAAAGATAATAGCCGCGGGCCAGTTAACCGATTCTTTCATGAGATGACCTATTTGTTTTCTGTATAGATCTTTTGCTATTAATCCAAGCCACAACATATCAAAAAAGAAAAAAACAGGTAGTGCGATAGCGTATAATTTTATGAACATAAATAAAAAATGATTAAATAATAAACGATGTTTATATTATAACATATTTAGACTTTCATACCCCAAGGGTTAGCAGTTGGATTTCTGTGTTTTCTTGATGAAGAGAATTGTAACATTGAAAATAAAACTAGAGCGACTAGTGTACACATCTTGTAGATGACCCATTGATCTGGTGTAAAGTGTATCAGAGCAATTTGGTTGGATATAGATAATATAAATGCAAAGACTATCCATCGTATCGATACCACTCTCCAGCCTTTTTCTGTAATATCAAAAATGTTGATAAAAAGCTTTTTGAGTATTAAAATATTATTCATATAATAAATAAGTATGATTAAACCAAAAATTCCCCAGAACAGAGTATCTTTGAATATAAGATAAGTAGGATTAGAAAAAAGTACTGTCGCTCCTCCAAAAACAATAATAGATCCAGATGCAAAGAGAGGGAATATAGCAATTCGTTTTTCTATGACTACAGATATGATAAAAGTTATGATCACAATAACAACCATAGAGAGACTCGCAATAATAAAATCAAAAAAACTAAAAACTACAAAAAATAAAATAATTGGACCGAATTCAATAAAGAGATTCAGGGCAAGTCTAGATGAGAATTTTTTAGCGTCAGCATTCATTTGCTCATACTAACATTATTTGATTCATTATCAAAAATATTTTTTTATCGTTTTTATTTTTATAAATTAGAGAAACTTTTTTTGAGAACACGTTCATCTTTTTTACTAAGTCTGGAATTTTTAGATCGTATCGTTGCACTTGCCATTTTGTAGGCAATATTTGCATTGCTTTTATGTAAAAATGTGTTATAATCAAAAGGTAAATGAATAAATTCACGAAAGTTTTAAAACACGTATTTATACCTCATGAGCATAACAATTATAAACCTCATCTTTTTCGTGAGATTTCTGTTTTAGTTATAGCTGTATTTACAATAATATTGTTTTCTGTTTCTTTTAGTACAAATTTATATATTAGGGAAAACAATATGATAGCAACGGTTCTCCCAGCAGTTCTTGTGGATCTTGCAAATGATGTACGTGTTTCAAATAATGAAAAAACTCTTTCACGTAGCGTTATTCTCGACAATGCAGCACAGCTAAAAGCACAAGACATGGCGCGTCTTGGTTATTTCGCACATACTAGCCCCGAGGGTGTAACTCCATGGTATTGGTTTAAAGAATCAGGTTATGCATTCGTATACGCAGGAGAGAATTTAGCAATTAATTTTAGCGAATCTGTCGATGTCCAAAATGCCTGGATGAATTCTCCTGGTCATAAAGCAAATCTTTTAAGTGATAAATTTATCGAAATCGGTATTGCTACAGTAGATGGTGTGTATCAAGGTCGCCCGACTACTTATGTGGTACAAATGTTTGGCTCTCCCATCTTGTCAGCTGGTTTAAATAAAAAAGAAAAAGTAGTCAAGAAAGTTCCAAATGCAAAAATAGATCCTAAAATAAACCAACCTAAAGATAACAAGACTTCCTTGGCTGTCGCTCCTTCTGTAAAAGGTGAAGAAATAAATGTTATAGAAGATACATTGCAAACAATAACTGACACAAAGGAATTTATCGCAGTTAAAAATACAAATGCAGAAGAAGAAAAGGTTATAAACTCACCAATAGTAAAATCAGATCCAGTTCACTATTCTTCTTGGTATGAGCGCCTCATGTTTATGATGCCAACTCATATAAATAAAATTTATGAAATTATAATGCTGGTTGTTTTAGTATCACTTATGCTTATGATCGCTATAGAAGTGAAGCGTCAACATCCTAAAAACATAGTATACGGATTACTCCTACTGATTCTCGTGGGTTCTTTGATGTACGTGAATAAGGCTCTATTTATAAGCAGTTTATTTGCTTAGAATTCTACAATTAAGTTTTATATAACCCAAGTTCTAATCTGAATCACTACACATTGAATTCTTCCCTAGGTGTCGAATAATTGTGTCTTTTTCTCGGTCGATTATTTAAAGCTCGAACTGCTTT
>JAYTNB010000011.1:0-23727 GCA_043748495.1 bacterium
GTCCGCGCGCGCAACATTTATACCAACTACATCACCATGCAAATTTAAAAGTGGACCGCCAGAGTTACCTTGGTTGATAGCAGCATCAGTTTGGATAACATTGGTTAGTCTTTCTGAAGAACCATTACTACCAGATGCTGTGACTGAACGACCCAGCCCTGATATAACCCCACTTGAAACTGTGTTTTCATAAGCACCGAGAGCATTGCCTATTGCGACAACACTTTCTCCGACTTCGAGTTTACTTGAATCAGCGAGAACAAGGAAAGGTAAATTCTTTACATTTATTTTTATAATTGCAACATCTAGAACACTATCGCGAGCCAAAACAGTTGCTTCATATTTTTTGTTATTATTTAGTTGGACATCATAAACAACATCGTCTCTTCGCACTACATGCTTGTTTGTGACTATATAGCCATCGTTCGAAATTAGAAATCCTGAACCACTACCGACGTTTTGACCATCTTTTAAGACAATAATAGAAACAACAGCTGGTTTTGCTTTCGAAACAGCACTTATGACTGTATCTACTTTTTCTATCACAACAGGTGCTTCTTTCTCTTTTATAACTTCTTGTATTACAGGCTCTGGAGCAATCACAGCTTTTGGTTGAGTTGCTCTGTATTCTGAAACAAGTTTCTTTACGATGGGCATACGATTAAACCACAGAAACAATCCGACGATACAAAGGATAAACAATGTCGAAAAAACACTCACCAAAGAGTTTTGTAATACTTTTTTATAACTACCATTTATATGCTTTTTCGCAAGAGAGTCGAATTGTTTTGGTATTTCATCTTCCATCATATTATCTTACTATCTTAATGTAAAAAACCCAAGGATCATAGCCATAAAATTCAAAATACAATGCGAAATAGAAACTAAAATTAAATTCGGGTATTTATAATAAATCCAAGAAAAAGCTATCCCCCCAATAAATGTCAGAGGCAATATAAATGACGCATGCAAATAAATAATATGGATAAGCGCAAAAATCGAAGCATTCAACAAGATAATAAAGAATTTATTATTAAATGCTTTTTTCAGCATATTCATAAGGACACCTCGAAAAACAACTTCTTGAACAATAGAAATAGGTATAAAAAATAATAAAAATTTTGTATTTTTATACCAACCATCAAAAGGTTCGTGTGGAAAAATATAATTAAAATAATATAAAAACAAAACACCACATAAAGTAAAGAGAGTATAAACCTTCCAATCTTTTAGAAAGTCACCGAAAATTCCAACATCTCTAAAAGTCCATTTAGCACGATGGATGATACCCAGTTGCACTAAAGTAATAGAAAAAAGCATGAATAATCTCATGTTCCCAGGAATTACTTTATAGTAAAGCAACAAAATTGGCAAAATGTATAAATACAAAATTTGTATCCAGACTAGTTCCTTTTCTTTAGTTGTTTGAATATCCATATTTAAAGTATACTATAAATATATGAGAAAGTTAAAATATACATCAATCTTTATAATAATGGCTTTTTTATTGCAAACTAAGTCTAGTTTGGCCTTTAACTTAAAATACGGAAAGGTTATCGACAACAGCAACTCTCATGTGGTTATAAAATATGTAGGCATAGAAAAAAGCCAGAGGTATCTATGCTCCATCGCTACTATGGAATGTGCACCTACAAATATAAATATGACCCCACAAAATTTAAAGAGTGGTAAGAAAAGAATTAAGGAAATAGATTTCTTTAGAGAAGAAGATATCCAAACAAATATTTTCGACATAAACTCTTACAATACTCTAAAGAACTTTAAATACGACGAAACAAATTCATTTTATATTTCAAATACAAAAGACGATCCGTATAACTGGCAACTGCACCATGCTGACACTTTTCGTGACACCGATGAAGTTGTAGCTTCTAATGTATCTTATGTAGACGAAATAAAAAAAGTTAGTACAGGTGTAGTTTTCAATGTTTTACAAAAAGACGGGTACGGCCCAGCTGTTTACAATGTGGCTAAAAAAGAAGTCGAGTATTTTAAGATACCAAATATTCAAAACTATTTTTCAAACACTATCGAAAAAGTTGTAACTATAGAAAAAAATCATGCAGTCATAATGGAACCTACGAGCATAGATAAAGAAAAGAATTATACTCTGGTTGTGTGGCTACACGGTGGACCACCGAGACAAGCGAGCTTCATCTACCACCCATATTTAAGTTATGGGACTTATGATTCTATATTGCAATTACTACAAAAAAATAATGTCATAGTTATAAAGCTTGATTACCGAGGTAGTTTCGGCTACGGTCAGGATTATATAGACAGTATCAAAGGACAAATTGGAAAAGGTGACGTCACAGATGTAATGGATACAATAAAATATATGCGGACAAATTATGACATAGATAAAGTTTATCTGATGGGTAATAGTTATGGTGGGTATCTTTCATTAAAAACTCTAGTTGAAAATCCAAATGATATAGCTGGTGCTTTGTCTATAAATGGTGTAACTGACTGGGAAAGCTTGATGGATTTTTATAGTGCGACACCTTTCCATGAACACTTTAATGGGCAACCGAGTAAAGATAATAAAGATTTGTATGAGCAATCAAGCATCATAAATAAAATTAAAAATCTTGATAAACAAAAAATAAAAATCATCCAAGGAAGTGCTGACAAAACCGTCCAACCATGGCAAGCTGATTTACTTTATAAAAAGTTAAGAGCGAAAAAGAAAAACGTGACTCTTAAAAAATACGTCGGCCAAGACCATGTCTTTACTTCTAAAAAAGTCATAACTGACTTATGTAAACAAATGTTAAACTTTGCAAATGTGACGAATCTGAAAGATTGTAGGTAAAAAAAAAATAGCACCAAGATAATCTGGTGCTATTTTATTTTTTAGAATTTAATAAATTTAATTCTATGTGATAACCTACAAGATTTAATTCATTAATTTTTTTTTCTATTTTTTCTCTTAATCTTATAGAATCATAAGAAGTAACAGCAAGCAGTGCTTTTGCTTGACCAATGTTCGAAACTAAATCAAATTGATTTTGAACCTCTTGATCCCATTCTTTTAGTAATTGAAGTCTTTCTTTATGATCGAAATCATTATGATAAGCAAAAAGGTAATCTTTCCTGATTTTCCTTGTGTGATCTAAATTAAAATCCTTTTTTATAATTTTATTCCTTTTAGAAGAAAAAATATAAATAAAATCAATAAATGCCAGTAAAAAAAGTACACTAGCCAAGACTAGATAAAAATAAAACCTCTCGTTTTTCATAATATTTTATTTTACAAGGTTTAAAATTTATTTAAAATTTTCTTTTACTCTAACAAAAATAGAGACCTTTGTACAGGTCTCTATTTCTCTAAGTCTAGCACTTCATCTATACGGATTTGTGATACGAAATCTGGTACGTGAGAAACCAGTATCATAACTCCTTCGTATTTGTCGAGTGCCTGAGCTATGACTGGCAAGTGACGGAAGTTTATATGGTTAGTTGGTTCATCGAGAATGAGTATACCAGGACGAGTCAGGACTAAACTCGCAAAAGCAACGAGTCCTTTCTGCCCTTCAGAAAGAGAACCAATACGAGTATGTACAATCTCCCCTGTTAAAAGAAAACCTGATGCCACACTGCGCACGCGCTCCTCGTCGACACGGCCATCAACACGACGAACAGTGTCACAAAGTGAGTCTAGGACACTCTGGTTAAAGTCTAGTGTCGAGAAATCCTGACGGTAGTAACCGATACGGATACCATCGGCTATAGTTGCGCCCTCCATGTCACCTTTTGCAAGTGATTCTAGTAGTGTAGTCTTGCCGATACCATTTGGACCGACTAATTGTAAATGCTGATTACGGCGAAGCTTTAAACTAACTTTCTTTTTTGTTGGTTTGCCTTTTTTAATTATCGGTACTGAAGTTAAAGTTAAAATGTCACCGATGATGTCTCCTTGTGATTGTATAGTAAATGCACGGATAGTTTTGTCTTCTTTGCGGACATCGACTTTTTCGTCTTCTAATTCCTCGGCTTTTTCACGCATACGTTTTGCAACAGCACGCAAGTTACCACCTTTCATGGCGAAAGCATTTGCTTGGTCTTTCTTGGCTTGGATTTCTTTTGCAAGTAGTGCATTCTTTCTATTCTCGCGTTCCATACGGGCAGCGATTTGTGTGGCCACATCTGTATAGTTACCGACGTATTGTTCTATCTTTTTAGTGTAGACGTCTAAGTAAAGAACTGCATCAGTAAATGAGTTTAGAAATTCTGCATCGTGGGAAATGACGATAACTGTTTTTTTGTATTTAATTAAAAAGTCGGTTAAGTGATCTATTCCAGCATGGTCTAGATTATTTGTTGGCTCGTCGAGTAAAAGTATGTCTGGGTTTTGAATCAATGCAGAAGCCAAAAGTAAACGCGCTTGTTGACCACCAGAGAAAGAACGCACAATACGGTCGTGGACTTTTTCGTGACCAATGAGATTCACAACTTCGAGCACATCGTCGATGCGTGGGTCGATATCATAAACTTTTTCTTTGAAACATTTTTCAAAAAATGCACGGACAGTTAGGTCCAGTTCCTCACGTGGAATGACTTGGCGGGACTGAGCAATAGTCGTACGTTGAGCCAAGTGTATTTGGCCATTCTCGGGAACATTTGCACCCGAAATAAGCGAGAAAAGCGTTGTCTTGCCAGCACCATTTTGGCCCATGATTGTGACCTTCATACCACGACGCACAGAAAAATCCACATTGTCTAAAATGGTTTTATTGTGTCCGTATTCAAACGACACCTTTTCGAATCTTATTACTACTTCTCCGTGAGCCATATATAAAGCTATACTACAGTATTTTTCAGAAAATTGAAAGGAAAATTAAGAATACAATTCGCTATGACTACCTATTGCTACAAATTCGAAATTATCGTCGCCCAAGTCTTCAAAACATGCTCTTGTGTCCCCTGTGATGTCTATACTTTTATAACCAGTCCATTCACCTGAAAGTGCGTGGTTCCTTAAGCTTGGTGAATATATATTTTTTGTAAAAATAATTATTTTATCTTCAAATTTATTTTGAGTATACTTTGGTTGTTTTTTGAACATTTTCTTAAACTTTCTTCCATAAGTAATATTCATATATTTTTAAGATCGGAGAGATGCCATTAAGTCTTTGGTATTAGTAAAAGGACCAACATTTTTACCTTTTAATCTATCATTTTTAGTTTCCACCATAACTTTCTTTAACATATCACTTGGTTCCAATAAAGAAAAAGAAACATTTTTTTCACGAATTAGTCTTTTTAAAGAAGCATTCACAAGTGCCGACAAAGAAAAGCCTAAATCGTCGGCTATTTTAGTTGCATCTTTTTTTATCTTTGGATCTATCTTAATATTTAATATCGCTGTTTTCATATATAAAGTATATACTTTGTATTATTTATGTCAAGACTGGAAATCTATCTTTTACTAATACAAAAAGTACCACCAGACTCAAGATAAGCACATAGATCATATTGTTGACAAGGAGGAGATCCTGGATACAATTGATCTGTATTAAAAGGTTCATAAATATAATGATAAGAAGAATTATTTAATGGATCTTTTGGTAATGTTTTTAAAAAACCATCAGTAATCAAATCACGTAAATCACTATCCGAGTCCCAATCGTTTCCAGAACCAGTAGTACACCCATCACTACCTGTTCCTATACTATAATCACCACACTTATTTTCTACGTAAGTATAGGCACCATGTTTATCGTAGTGTAATTCAAGAGCTATTTCAATTTGTTTTAAGTCTGCTTTTCTTTTTGCATCTCGCGATTTAACACGTGCTGAATTAAGCGAACTCAAAACAACACTAGAAAGTAAACTAATGATAGAAATTACAACCAGTAATTAAATTAAAGTAAAACCTTTATTATTCCTAATTTTAAGAAAATTAAAATAAAACATATTAATATCATTATTATACACAAAAAAAACAATCTTAAAAAGATTGCTTTACATTAAAACTTTTGGAGTTTTACCGTCTACCATAAAATAATCTGCATACTCAATTGGTTCTCCTGTTCCTTTAACCACAAATGAATTATGTTTAAAAACATCGTACTGAATTTCTTGCCATGTTTTTCCAGAAATTAAATCCTTACAAACCATACCTGTTTGATATAAATATGGAACTCCTGCCGCAAAAGCATGTGGAAACTTTGCATCTAGTGTAGACATAGATTTTCCTCTCTCACGAATAATATCTGCACATTCTGGTAATACAAAAAAAGAAGCATTTTCGATGATTAAAAAATCAACAAAGATACTTTTTAGCCCAGCTCCGGGTTGATGAAATACAAATTTTTTTTTGATTCCATCGTAATGAATTACTATTATTTTTCCCATTTTTATTTTTTTATGTACTAGTTTAAATTTTAAACACTATACCACATAAAAGTAAAAAAGCAAAATCTATATTTTATCTATATTTGCGACGATGGCCATATGGTCGCTGACACCATCGACTAATTTGACTTCACTTGCAATGTAACTTGGGGTTGTAAACAAACCGTCTACCATCAAAGGCTCGGTAAGTTTTTTAATATGCAAATTAGAATCGATACTTGTTTTATAATGAACTGGAATATTGTCTTTATACTTTGAAGCAAGAATCGTAAAAGCTTTATTTCCACGAGGAGAGTTAAGATCACCACAGAAAATAAAACCATCGAGTGAATCAAGCTTGCCGCACATTAAATCCAACGCGTCGAGTTGTTCTTGTGTTGAATCTATCTCTTCATACTTACCAGTCAGTGGCGTCTGAGGTGAGGTTGCTTTCATAAAATGTGTTGTGGCTATTTTATAAACTGCATCATTAATTTTTACATCTGCAAACAACAATCCTCTATCTTCGTCTAGAAGACCATTTTCGCGAACATGAGTTTGTTTAAAATATTCTTCAAATGGTAATTTTATATGTTCATAACTGCCTGCATAGTAATATGAATCTGAATTCAATATTTCTTTGGCAAAAATACCGACTCCAAATCTTTTATTTTGTATCCCCCCTTGAAATGGATGATTTAAATAAACCGTCGGTATAAAAACCCCTTGATAATTAAAATCATTTTTAAATTTCTCCACATCTTCTTCGAGTAATTCTTGGAGGCAAAAAACATCTGGGTTTTCTTTCTTTAGGAATGGAAAGACGAGGTCGTAGAATTTGTTTATATTGATATTGAGTGATACAAGTTTCATTCTAAAGATAATAGCATATTTATTGTTTTAGTAAAATCTTTCTTTTATTGTAGAAGATAATACCTAAACAAAAACCAATCATACCGACAGCAAAGCCAGCCAATACATCTGTCGGATAATGCACCCCAAAGTAAATACGACTGAAACCGAGCAACAAAATAAATATAATGGTTTCTATTAAAATAATTTTACTATATAAATAATTATTTTTTTGTTTAAAATATTTATAAGTTATATAAGCTAAAAAACCATAGAAACCGATTGCAACCGTTGCATGACCACTAGGAAAAGAAAAGCCATTTTCTAAAAAAGTAGCATAGATAGGTCTTTCTCTTTGAAGTAAATATTTTAGAATAAAAGTTATGATTATAGACGAGAAAAAACTCACAAAGAAAGAAAATAGAAAGTCACGTTTTTTATAAAAAATTATCATACTTACTACAAAAAACAGTGGTATAACAAATTTTGCATTCCCTAAAAAAGTGACTACTTTAAAAAAAGTATCAAGAAAAGAAGTATGATTCTCTGACCAGAACTTTACTATTCGAGTATCTAATAAAAATATATTTTCCATATATACATAAAGTATAACAGAAAAATATAAATTTAAAAATCATTATATTTATGTGATACAATAGATAGATGCAAGAAACTTTTGTTATCATAGCTTCGATTTTAGCGATCATAGGTAACGTCCCTTATTTACGTGACGTAATTAGAAAGCGTGTCAGTCCCCACCCTTATACATGGATGATATGGTCTATTGTTTCTTGTATTATATTTTTTGGACAAATTGCAAAAGGTGCTGGCATAGGTGCTATACCAACAGCAGCCGCCGAAATATTTACAATAATAATTTTCTTCTTGTCTCTTAAAAATGGTTTTAAGAAAATAAAAAAGATAGACAATGTTTTTCTTGTGATTTGTCTTTTGGGTATAATACCTTGGATACTAACGAAGGATCCAACTATTTCAGTCATTATTGCTGTTAGTATAGACCTCGTAGCATTTATGCCGACGATTAGGAAGACATGGCGAGATGGCCATAGCGAGACTTCAGCTTTATACAGTATGAATGTTTTACGTCATATCCTTATGCTATTTTCTCTACAAGCCTACAATATAGCCACAGTTCTACATTCTATAGCTATGATAATAACCAATAGTCTAATGACATTTTTGATTTTCCGGAAAGACCTAAAAAATAGCATGTCTAAAAAAACTTGATTTTAAATCATAAATGTTGCATACTTAGGAGGTAAATTCTATAGACTCTTTAAATAGACAAAATATAATTTACAACAAAAAAGAGCGAGAAAAAGTCGATTTTATTTATATTTTTTGTCTATTATTTTTAATCAAAACAATCATATGACAGGTTCAATCAAAAAAATGGTTAGTGACAAAGGCTTCGGCTTTATCACTGCTGAAGGTTTGGATAAAGATTTATTCTTTCATTCAAACTCTCTCGTAGGCGTCTCTTTTGACGAATTACGTGAAGGCGACAATGTTTCTTTCGAAGTTGAAGATTCTCCAAAAGGGAAAAATGCAGTAAACGTAGAAAGAGCTTAGTCTCTAAAACAAAAAAGTCGCAAAGCATAGCTTTGCGACTTTTTTGTTTTTTGCTATTATGCAGCAACTTCTTCTTCTTTAACTTCCGCTGGAGTTTCTTCAACTTCCGCTTCTACTTCTTCTGTAACTTCAGGAGTTACGATTGTTTCTTCGTCTGACATATATTTTTTCTACTTAGATTATTAAACGACAATGTGAGTATATACTATATAACACATATATCCTAATTTTATTTACCTATATTTATCCTTCAAATAAACGTGCTGTATATTTTTAAAATAATTAATTTTTTCTCTCTAATACAAACCTCGTTCCAGAACCTAGTACAAGCATAACGATCGCCATCGAGAAATGCGGTAAGTGCCCTACTAGTTCTACAGGTCCTAATAGATAAAGAGTTGTTACCAAGAACAAACTCAAAAATATTGTAGTGGTGCGTGTAATTAGACCAAGAATAAAAAATACACCAAACAATATTTCTGCGAGTCCTGCATAAAAAGCAAAATAATAATCTGTAAAGAAACCAAGGCCTAGATTTTGCATAAAATTCCAATTGTAGTGCTGCAAGAAATTTTGTGTCAAAGATGGAGCAAATATTTTTTCGGTAAAACCAAGTAATAATAAATTGAGTCCTGTAAACAAACGCAAAGCTGGATAACCATAATTATGCAGACGGTGACTAATTGATTCAAATATATTTGTCTCGACAATTTTCCACTTCGGGCGACCTATGATCATGATATAGATTGCAAAACCAACCATAGACAAAGTATCTATCATCTCTATAAATCCAAACTCAACAAAAACTAAACCAAATAGAACAATAACTATCAATCCTGCTAATCGCTCGTATATACCAAAGAGGATCATAAACCCAGCCAAAGCTTGGACAAAAATCATCCACCGCCCCATATTATCTAAGATTTGTAGATTTGGCGCAAAGACAAAACCATTATAAGAAAAAAGAAGTAATGCTAACCCGAAACCGATACTAGCTATAGACAGAACATAAGGGGCAAGTTTTTCTATAAAGTTATCGAGCCTAGCTGGAACTTTCAGTTTCTTTTCTAGATAGATACCTAATAAAACTACAATTAAGAAAAAGAAAACTCCAATTAGAACTTTTGGATCAGTGATGCTATACATCTTTACATGCACTTCCTCTTCTGCAAACCATCGTACATGAGCAAAAGTTACAGTTGGTACAAAAAAACACAACAATGCGAAGAAAACATTTTTAATCTTTATCATCTTTATATTATAACTCTTTAGTACTAAAAATAAAACTATTTTATTCCCCTTATCTCTTTCGAATAATTTTCCACATCACCGATTTTTTCTGATATTTCATTTATATTGAATTTCTCGCGAGCCTTTTCTATAGACAAGTCAGTGTCGAGTAATCCATGTTTGAGAGCCAGTTCATCTGCCGAGGCTGTCAGCCATAATTGCCAAGAAAAAATAGAAATCTTTTTATCAGAGAGTTTATTTACATGGTAAGCGATACTTGAAGTGCAATTTGCAAAAAGTGTATTATACCAAACTGGTTTTTCGTCTTGCAATTCATTCATACGAGTAAGCATGTCGGTCAACAAGATTTTTGCATTCTCTTCTTTAGATAGTCTAACCGGATAGACATAAACTTTATCTTTGCGTACATTTGCTCGCAATAAAATAGTATCTCGCTCGTCCGCGGCTATATAAATGAGCGGATAACTACGTAAAAATCCTTTCCAGATACTATATACTTGTCCTTTTGTTTTACGCGCTTCGATACTTACTGACAAGAAGTCACCATTATTAAATTCAAATGACAAAAAGGTGTGCGCTGCGACTTTGTTTTCATTGAATGGCTCGGCTATAAACCATACTTTTTTTATTTCGTTTAGATTATAAACTTTGTCATAATAAGCCGGCTTCATATCGTGCTCAGTTGGATTATAACGAAAGTTACGCACATTTTTTACTGTCACAGTGTCGCCATTAAATTCTGCTGTCGGTAAAATAGACAGATGTTCTTGCCAGTCGCCTTGCATTGGAACTTGTTTAATAAAAACCTGCCAAATAGTAAAAACAAAAATACAAAATAAAATTAAAAGTAGAATTTTTTTTATTGTTTTCATATATTAAAAATTATTTTAAATTCTTATGATTACTGGTAACTTGTTTTTCCATTATCTCTAGTTTTTTAGAAATAATTAAAAGTTCTTCTTTAATAGTACTTATAGTATTTATTTCATTTTTTAAATCACTTTCTGTTCTTTCACTTAATTTCTTTTCACCACGGAGCCCAGAAAGGATAAGTTCGTTTCCAATAAAGCTTGAAGTAAAAGCCCCTGTCATAAACAATACAAAAACCCCAACAACAAAAGACACTGGCCCATCCCACCAAGGTGTCGGATATGAGTCCATAGATGACGTTGCATAAATATGGTTCACAATATTGTGTATCTGGTCGATACTATGCCAAACCCCACGCCAAAACAAAACGATACCAATACCAACAATCATGGCGTATAAAGCAGGATTGTGACTGAGATACCCCTGAACTTTCTTTTGTATTTTCTTTAAATGATACATGAGTTTATTATAGCAAATTTTATAATTTTTATTTAACTATATTTATATATAAAATTTTTGATAATTAAATTTAGATAAATCATTTGATATATCTTCATAAGATTTTCCACAAAGCATTCCTCCAGCAATACAAACTTCTTGTGTAACATCAGCCAAACACCAAGATGGCATGTTAAAATCTTCTTTTGCTTTATTTGAAACAAATTCAACATCAACCAAAACAAGACCAGATAAATTACCACGAAAAACATCTATCTCATAATTAACATCTCCTTCTTTATAATAAAATCGAGTTTTTTGTATACGCTTACCTTCAATCTTATTTAATTCATTAAATTCTCTTTCATGAAGCGGAATTGTTATTTCCATCTGTCTAGAAACGTCACCTTTTTCAATTGGTTCTTTTTTAGTAATTTCATACTTTTCACCAGATTTACGAACCCTCAAATTTGGATGCTCTACATCTTTAGGAATATAAATATCCAGTAATTCCTTTGATGGTGAGACCAATACTCCCTGTGGTAATTCTTTAGCTAAATAAGTTAATTCAATTTCTTCCATTTTTATATTATAGCAAATTTTATGATTTTTACATTATAACTTTACTCATACATAAAACAAGCATATTTAATAATAGAGTTTGACATATTTTTTAAATATGATATTTTATGTAAAAACAATTAAATAAAATGATAAAAATAACACTAAAAAACGTTAAGGAGATGATCAATAAGATTAATCTCATTAACTCTGAAAATACTGCAAAATTTTTTGTAGTGGAGATAAAAGGTAAAGTCAATCAAATTGAAGGACTCGAGAAAAAAATTTACGAAGAGAAACCCGAGGTAAAGCTAGCAAAAATTATTGAAGTTAGATTATCAAATCGTGAAATACTAATAGAAAATGCTTTGATAATTAAATTTAGGGTTGGATACAATCTTGCTAAAAAGAGTTTCGATCTTAGTCTTAATCCTGAAATCACATTCTCTGAAGAAGATTTTATAATATACGAAGGAGGCAAATCTAGTAATAATAAACTAGGAACAAGTCTTGTCTTCATGTATTGTTCCGAAAAAAGAAGAAAAAATTACAACTAAACAAAGCCCACATAAGTGGGTTTTTTTATTTAAAATACAAAAAACTTCAATTTTGATACAATGAAAAAATGAGAGAAATATCACAAAATCTTTTCCTACACGCTGACGGAGACTCATTCTTTGTCGCTTGCGAAATATCACAAAATCCTCAATACAAAGGACTACCTGTTGTCGTAGGAGAAGATCGCGGTATAGCTGTTGCTATGAGTTATGAAGCAAAGAAAATCGGAGTAACTCGGGGTATGCCAGTTTTTAAAATTAAAAAACAATTTCCTAAAGTTGTCATTCTCCCCCATCATTTCGACCTATATAAACAAATTTCTCGCGGTGTATACAATATACTTTTATCTTATCTGGAGATGGTGGAGATCTACAGCATCGATGAGTGTTTCGCTATAATTAAACCTTCCGATGTAAAACATGCAGATGGCATTGACGAACTTATAAAAGCAATCAAGGACGACATCCAGAAAAAACTAGGTGTTACTTATTCCTTTGGTGTTGGCCGGACAAAGGCCCTAGCAAAAACTGCATCAAAACTCCAAAAACCAAATGGGACAGTAATCCTTTTAGACAATACCGATGAAGAAACGGCACTTAGAAAAACTAGCATAGACGATGTCTGGGGTATCGGTCAACAAACTATTCCACGTTTAAAAAACATAGGACTAAAAACTGCATACGATTTTGTAACATACAAAGGTGACCAGATTGAAAAATATTTTTCAGAACCATTGTCACATCTTAAGCAAGAGTTATCTGGAAAATCAATCTATCCATTCGAAGCCAACTCTGACCCCAGAGACCAAAAGTCCATTCAGTCCACAGCAACTTTTAAACCATCCTCGTCTGACAAACAGATAATTTTTGCAGAGCTTTCTGAAAATATAGAAAGAGCTTGTGAACATGCTCGTCGTCTCCACCTTATGACAAACTCTGTTTCTTTTTTTGTAAAAAATTCAGATTTCATACAAAAAGCAGACGATACTAAACTCCCCTTTTATACAACCAACCCGAGTGTCATACTAAACGAAATCGAACCTCTTTTATATAAAATACTTAAGCAAGGTGAACAAATACGATCTACGGGGATTACTCTTAAGAACCTGCGTAGAGACGAAGACGTCCCGAGAGACTTATTTGGTACCCAAGACACTGCTCTATCAAAAAATATAATTGAAGAAGTAAGTGACAAAATAAGAGAAAAGTATGGGCAAAACGCTATAAAAAGAGCATCGTCTCTAAAAGGCAGTGGTCGACAAAGAGGCAATTCTTTCCCTAGTGTACATTAAAAATCTTTGACAAAATACAAAAATATGATACTATCATAAAAAATCTTTAAAAACAAATTTAAAATGAAAAACAGAGGACTAACTTTTTCAGAAGGACTGAGTAAATGGATACTTCAGATCGATGGAGGCGAGGAAATAGAGCTCAACTCAAAAAACCACGCCTACGGCTTGCTAGACATTGCGTTAGATCTTGGAAAAATATCACGAGAAGAAGCAGATGGACTAAAAAAAGACATTGCTGAAGCAAAAGGCCTTCTTGACGAAGATAAAATATCTGACAATATGAAAATAGTCTGTTTGACGTTACTATTTGTCCATCAAAATTCTGGATATAAGGGGCTTAAATTTAAAACTAGTGTTGACTCTGCCCGCTTAGAAGTATGTAAGTTCTGCGGTAAGCACGCCGTAATTCATACAAAAAATTGTAGTACGAAAATGATCTTTTCTAAAAAATTACTTTTTGAGTACCTAGATGATTTAAAAAAAATTAAATGGGTAAGCAAAGATGAATGGGAGAAAATAAAAAATGACATAGAGAAATCATTGATAAATGATTAAAAATAAAAAACGATTAGCTTTCGCTAATCGTTTTTTTAATTTTATTAAATTCAAATTTTATAACTTTCCTAATTTAACAATTCTTAATATTTCTTCATGTAAAATTCCGTTTGAAACTACGCAACCAAGTCCATCTTGGTCGTACCTCCTTTCGTCTCCATTCAAATCAGTAACCTTACCACCTGCTTCTTCTGTAATAATTTTCAAAGCTGCCACATCATGACCATACTCTTTAAAAAACACAGCTCCAGAATATTTACCATTTGCAACTTGAATACCACCGTATACAAAAGATGGGAATTTCATTACTGCACACTTAATTTCACTCAATGCTTTAATAAGTGGTAAGTTAGAAAATCCAACAGATTTTCCAGATGCAGCAATATTAAAATATGTATTTGTTAAATTAGAATCTTGTGTTACAAATATTTTTTTACCATTTCTAAATGCCCCACTTCCTTTGTAAGCCCAATACATGTTTTTCATTACAGGGTCGTTTATTAATCCTAAAATTGGTTGACCATTGGACTGATCTACGAGAGCAATAGAAAAAACAAAAGTTGGTAAACCACAAGAAAAAGCCATAGTTCCGTCTATAGGGTCACAAACCCAAATATATTTTGATTTTTCTTTTAAATCACTTTTTTCTTCACCATAAATACTATGCTCTGGGTAATTTTCATTTATTCGTTTTATAACCAGATCATTAATCTCGGTATCGGCAACAGTCAGTGGGGTGTTGTCCCCTTTCCACGTCGCTTCAGTTTCGAAACTAAAATACTTCAAAGCTATGACTTCTACTTCTTTTGATAACTCTTTTGCAAATTCTAAATATTCTTCCATTCTTATATTATAGCAAATTTTATGATTTTTACTTCTGTATCCTCATTTACTTTCTCACCATAAAATTTCTTAAATTCTTCATACATCGACTCTTTTGATTCATATTTCCTATGACCATCAAAATCATTTTCTTCTAAAGTTCCTAAAGTTTTTAGTTTTACCGAAGTTATTTTACCTTTTCCAAATTCCTGCATAGTCTCTTTATTTATAAAAACAACTTCATCCTCTTCTTTCAAATCCTTGTCGTCAAAAAGACGAAAAGTAGAAGTCTTTTTACCATCAATTATGTCTTGTGAAAGTTGTGGGGTGAATTTTAAGGTTTTCATAAAATTTCTTTTTATTTAAACTTCTGTACAGAGCTGGGAGATTAGGACTCGAACCTAAATAAACGGTACCAGAAACCGTTGTCCTACCATTAGACGATCTCCCAGCTCTAAACAGAAATCAATTTTTTAAACGCACTTCCTCCTTTCCAACTTTTAATCTGCTTTTCTCTTCTTCTTGCTCCACTCATAGAAGAAAAATATTCTGTATATATTACACTCCATGGTTTATAAAACTTTGTAGATTTTACATAACCTTTATTGTGTCTTTCTAACCTTTCTAAAACTTCGGTCTCAGTTATACCTACATAATGCCTATCTTGTGTATTTTTTAATATATACAAACGAGCCATATAATTATATTCTGAATTTAACCTTTGTCCTACTTCACCCCGCCGAACTCAAAGGCGGGGCAAGTTGGACGATCTAGCAATATTATCTAACGTCTAAATAAAGTAAGCAAGTTAGACGAATCGGTAATAATTGGAGTATAGCAAAAATATACCACATTTTAAAGCTTTATAAATTGATGTAATCCAATAGCTAAAATCACGATAAAAATCGTAATTATTTTAGGGTTTTTGCTTTTTTATATTTACAAATTATTTGCTTAATAAGTATTCTTCCAACAACAATAGTGATAGAGAAAATAATAATCCCTAAGATGAAAGACACAGCTTTGCTACCAAAGTAGTAAGTAAAAATCTTCCCAGCATATATCCCAGAAAAAGCCCAGAGCATTGAACCTATAAAACTATACTTAAGATATGTTCTTATTTTTACACCACGCACTGCAGCAAAAAGAGACGGGGTAGAACGTACCACAGGAATAAGTTTCCCAAATATAGTAATAATGGCTACATGTCTATCGAACAAATCCCATGATTTTTTATTTTTTTCACTGTTTACTATATTGTGAATCCACTTTAGATGTTTAAATCTTCTGCCGAAAAGAAAACCTGTTATGTCCCCCAAAAAACTAGCGACACCAATCACAAAAATTGTGGGTACTGGCGAGAGGATGCCTTGGTCTACAAGAGACCCAGCAAAGATAGCGATAGTCCCCCCAGGTAAAATAGAACCGATAACAGGCAGACCTTCTGAAAAAGAAAACAGGAACAATAAAAATAATTGCAAAGATTGCGGCACCGTGCCCATAAAACTTATAATTGATGTCGAAAATTCTTCCATATAATAATTAATTGTTTGTAAATAGTTTTTTTAATTCCATAGCTACAAGTGGGAAAAATGAGATAGCTGTACAGATTGCCATAAGTTCTATAGATAGTGGAACAGTTTTAAAGACTCCGTTACCAATATTAGTATAGACCGAAAATACAAGTATTGCTAATGTTCCAATGATTGTATAATACAGAATAAAATTACGCTCGAGCTCTTTAGAAAAAACAGAGAGACTTTCAGAACGAGAACTAAAGGCGTGCCATAAACGTGAGAGAAAAGCTGTGACGAGTACAGCAGTTGTTGCGAAAATAGGATTGTAATCAAGAGCAATATAATACGCGGCCACCCCAGAGATAGCAAGAGCAACAGCCTCGAAGATAATGTTCACCCAGCGTTTTTTTGTTAAGAGTCTTTCATTTTTTTTACGAGGGGGTTTGTTCATTATGGAAAGATTCGGTTTTTCAAGACCAAGAGCTATCGATGGACCAGTTTCAGAAACAAGATTAAGCAATAGAATATGCACAGGGAAAAGTGGAGTCGTACCGGTAGCGACAGATACAGGGAGAACTATCAAGACTCCAGAGAGATTACAAGAAATCTGATATTTGAGGAATTTAATAAAATTACCAAATATTCCACGACCTTGTTCTATTGCTTTGACTATCGTGCTGTAATTGTCATCTCTTAATACCATGTCAGCGGATTCTTTTGCCACATCGGTACCTGTGATACCCATCGCTACTCCGATGTCCGCAGTTTTTATCGCTGGAGCATCGTTGACTCCATCACCAGTAACTATCACAACTTCCCCGTTTCTTTGTGCAGCGTGGACGATATTGAGCTTCTGTTCTGGTGATACTCGAGAGAAAGCATTTATATTTTTGAAATACTCATCGAGTTCTAAAGGAGTTGCATCAGTAAGAGATGTTCCGTTTATAACTTGCGATGGGTCTGTTATGATACCGAGCTCTGTACCGATATTTTGTGCAATGAGTTTATGATCACCAGTTATCATAACAGTACGAATGCCTGCTCTAGCTGCAATCATAACAGCATCTTTTACTTCTGGTCTAAGTGGATCTTTACAGCCTATAATACCTAGATACTCTTGATTTTTTAGTACCTCATTAGCATCCCATGAGAAATCTTCTTGTTTTATAGATTTCGATAAATAAGTTAGATTTCGAGTTCCATCTAATGAAAGTTTTTCTGCGATACTTTGACTATGTTTTATATCACCACTAATAAATGAAGAAACAGATTCTGCAGCTCCTTTTGTAATAATATAAATAGTACCACCAGTATCTCTAACAGCAACAGTCATACGCTTTGTTTCAGAAGTAAAAGGTATTTCGTGTATTCTTTTATATTCTTTACGAACAGCATCTGTGTCTATCCCCGCTTTTATGGCTACAGCCAGTAAGCACGCTTCGGTTGGGTCGCCTATAATTTTTTTATCATTACCAATACGTGCATCGTTACATAAAATCGCACAATACAAAAGCCATTTGGTTTGAGCGTCATTAGTTATATCTATCGCCTCTCCGTTTTCTTGAAAGCTTTTTTCTGTATTTTGAATAAAGCGCAATGGAGTATATATATCTGTAACAGTCATTTCATTTTTTGTTAGTGTGCCTGTTTTATCTGTGAGGATGCAGGTTGCAGCTCCTAGTGTTTCAACTGCTTCCATTTTACGTATAATAGCTTGTTTTTTTGCTAATCGTGTAACTGATATAGCCAAAACAGTTGTTACAACTGCAGGGATACCTTCAGGAACAACTGCTACAGCCATCGATATGGCAGTTAGAATCGCTACCTTCAGGTCTGTACTTTCTAAAAAGAGCAATATTAAAAATATTGCAACAGCAGTTATACCTGCAAATAAAGTCAGGCCCTTCCCTACTTTTTTTAATTCATGAGTGAGTGGTGAAACTTTAGCAGTTTGTTTTTCAAGAAGAGAGAATATGGTACCCATTTCTGTATTTACACCAGTAGCAACGACAACAGCTGTTCCGCGTCCAAAAACAACTAAGGTATCTTTGTAGATAATGTTTAATCTATCACCTATAGATATATTTTCTGATCCGATAAATCCTGCATCTTTAGGAGAAGGTTTTGATTCTCCTGTAAGTGACGACTCTGAGACTTTTAGATGGACAGATTCTAATAGTCGAGCATCCGCAGGAACTTTATCTCCAGTTTCAATTATAATAATATCTCCTGGTACAAGTTGTTCTGATCCAACGATATCCGGAACTCCGTTTCTGATTACTTTTGCAGATGCCACTGACATCTTTTTAAGCGCTGCAACTGCATTGTCTGCTTTTCTTTCTTGTAGATATCCCATGCATGCATTTACAAATACAATTATAAAAATAACCGTACCATCTTTTACCTCACCAATAGCAAATGAAAAAATTGCTGCAACGAGAAGTACAATCATGAGGAAATCGTTAAAATGAGACAAGAGTTTTATGTACCAAGATTTTTGTTTAGATAGAGGTATACTATTTGGACCATAAATAAATTCACGTTTTGCTACTTCTTCTGTTGATAATCCATTTGTTTCTTGTACTCCAAGTACAGCTAGAGTTTCCTCAACTGTTTCTGTGTGATGCTTTGTATTCATAATTAAGATAAAAATTAAAAAAACCAACCAATAATAATGGCCGGTTATAATTAATACTACTTCATAGCCCAGGAGTGCTTTAATTTAAAACAATTAAAGACTTGCCACTCCATAACTCGATAGTATTCAAGGCGTGATTATTATAGCATACATTATTTAATTTAAAAATACGTCTGTTGTACCGTACCATAAAAATACAGAAAAACAATTGAAATATGTCCTAAATTGAGGTAGAATAGACATATGGAAACAAATAAAATGATATTGAAACATATTACCCTAGATGACATTAAAAACGGCTGTGTGACACTATACGGCGAAAACGATGAAGAGACAAAGCTTTGCATGATCCAAGAAGAATTTCGCCAAGGGATAGAGATGGTGGCGGATTTTGGACCTTCTGTTACTTTTTATGGATCTTCTCGTTTACCTGAAACAAATCCTGATTATAAAAAAGTGCAAAATTTATCCTATCGTATTTCTAAGGAATTAAATTACACAATTTTATCTGGTGGAGGTGGAGGTATGATGGAAGCAGCAAATCGTGGTGCATACGAAGCAGGTGGTCGTTCTGTAGGACTTACTATCAAATTGCCAAAAGAACAGAAAACCAATGAATTCGTTACGGATGAAATACCTTTTTACTTTTTCTTTGCGCGACAAGTAGCTATGTCCTACACAACCGAAGTTTGTGTTTTCTGCCCAGGGGGCCTTGGGACTCTGGATGAACTTTTTGAAATGCTGACACTACAACAAACAGGTAAGATTGGCCGTATCCCTGTTATTCTTTATGGTGTAGAATTCTGGACTCCTATAGTAGAAATGATCAAAAAATTATTAATAGAAAAGTATCATACAGCCGAAGAAGTCGATTTAGATTTATTTAAAATGACTGATGATGACGATGAAATAATTAAAATAATCAAAGACAGCAAAATACGTGATAGTACTGATGCACTAAGATAAAACCTAAAATCCCTCAATCATATGATTGAGGGATTTTAGGTTTTATTTCTTACATGCTTTTATAAAAGCAGTGAAAAGTGGGTGCGGAGAAAGTGGTCGTGCTTTGAATTCGGGGTGGAATTGTGTTCCAAGGAAAAATGGATGCTCGCCACTTGGTAATTCGGCAATCTCGCACAAGTTACCATCTGGTGACATACCCGAAAAAACTAAACCTTTCTTTTCTAAATCAGCAACGTAAGCATTATTTACTTCATAACGGTGACGATGACGTTCTGATATAGAGAGACTACCATAAGCACGAGCTGCAACACTTCCCTTTTTTAAATGAGCCAGATAAGCCCCCAGACGCATACTACCACCGAGTTTTTTCATAGCGATTTTTTCTTTTTGCGATTCCATGACATCTATAACTAGGTTTTTAGATTTTGAATTCACTTCGGCTGTGTGTGCATCTTTTAATCCTAGAACATTACGAGCATATTCGATAACTAAAAGTTGCATACCGTAACAGAGACCAAAGTAAGGGATCTTGTTTAAACGAGCGTATTCTATAACCTTTATCTTGCCTTCTATTCCACGAGAACCAAAACCACCAGGGACGATTATACCGTCGTATTTAGACAAGTCTTTCAAATTTTTATTTACACGCAAGATATCTTGCTTTTTATCTTTTGCTTTTTCATCAAGCTCAAAATCAGTCGAAGCTATCCAAGTTAAAACAGGTTTGACCCCACAAGCATAACTACTATATTTTATAGATTCGATAACAGACAAATAAGAATCAGATAGAACAAAATCACCAGTTGAAAAATATTTACCAACGACAGCTACGTTTACTTCTTTTTTCTCTACGTGACTGGACTTAGCAAATTTCTTCCAAGCGCGACTTCCGGGATTGTCTTTATCGCCACAAGTCATATTTAACTCATCACAGATCATGTCGCCGAGTCCTTCTTTTTCGAAGTTAATTGGTATGTCATAGATACTTTCTACATCTGGCGCAGAAATAATATTTTCTTTTGGAATATTACAAGACAAAGAAAGTTTTTCCTTGCGTCTGTCATCGAGTGGATAACTTGCTCGAGCTATAATAATATCTGGTTGGATACCTGAAGCGTTCAGTGTCCGACAAGCGTATTGTGTCGGCTTTGTCTTCATCTCTCCGACTTTACTTGGTATCGGTAAATAAGACACCATTACAAAAAAGACATCTTTTCTATGCTCGAGTTTCATCATACGCGCAGCCTCCAGAAATAGCATATTTTGATATTCACCAACAGTACCGCCAATTTCAATTACAACTACGTCGGCATTTGCATTATCACGAGCAGTATATATACGGTTTATAACTTCCATTGGTATGTGGGGTACAACTTCTACACATTTACCACCGTATTCCAAGTTACGCTCGCGCTCTATCACCTTTTGGTAGACGCTACCAGTTGTCATGTAGTTTATGCTAGTTAGTGTTATATCTAAAAAACGCTCATAGTTACCCATGTCTTGATCACATTCATATCCATCATCGAGGACAAAGACTTCTCCGTGTTCTGTTGGATTCATAGTCCCAGCATCTATATTTATATACGGATCAATTTTTATAGCTGTGACTTTCTTTCCACGGTCAGATAAAACACGTGCAATAGAAGATGCAGCGACTCCTTTACCAACTCCAGAGATGACTCCACCGACGACAAAAATATATTTAGTTTTATTTTCTTTTTTTGTATCTTTCGTGAGGTTCATATTATTTTCTGAGATATCTACCAATTGCAAAAAAAGAAGACAGACCACCGAGCAGAGAACCTACCAGGATAGTGATCACAAACAACTGAAAGAAATTATCTTTAAAATAAGCAAACAAATTAACTCCAACAAAAGAAGTGATAGTGTTGCCTAGATATATAGAAACTGGAGTATATATTATGATAGTTATCACAGAAGCTACTAATCCAACCAGTACTCCTGAAACAATAAATGGACCACGAATATAGGACGAAGATGCTCCAACTAATTTCATGACATTTATCTCTTCTCGAGACATAAAAATAATTAACCGAATAGTATTAAAAGTAATAATCAAAGAAATCATAATCAGTATCAGAGATACAACGAAGCCGAGTTTCAAAGAACCATTTATAACTTTATTTAGTTTGTCTATGACTAATTTATTTTGGCTATAGTCGACTTTGTCGATTATAGTCAAAGTCCCTTTTGACAAGGCGTCTTGATTCTCAAAGAAACGAGAAATGCTTTCGTACTGTGAAGGGTCCCGTGCTTTTATATTCAGAGATGCACCGAGTGGATTACCAGAGAGTTCATCGAGAGCTTGTAGTGTCAGATAATCATTAGCATGTTTGTCTTTGAAATCAATCAGAGCTTGTTCTGCTGTTGTATAATTCACACTTGCAACTTCTGGTAACTTTTCAATGTCGCTCTTTAAATCTAAAATAGTTGTTTCGTCAGCACTTGGTACGAAATAAACAGTTACATCAACTTTTTGTTTTATTGTTTCGAGAGTCTGATGAAGTGTCGCTTGAATAAAGATAAGAGACAATATAACAAATAAAGTTACAATCATCACTAAAATAGCAGACAGTGTAGTAAAGCCACTACGTATAAAATTACGATAACCCGAACGTATGATTCTTTGTGTGTTTATCCAAAACATAAATCTATTATATCATATACTTACCTTCTTTATCATCTTTGATGATGCGACCATTTTCGAGAGTTATTACACGTTTCTTTATCTTGTCTACAATGCTTTTGTTGTGTGTTGTTAATATAACAGTTGTGCCTAATGCATTTATCTTTTTTAGAATATTTATAATTTCAGTTGTATTTACAGGGTCTAGACTGCCAGTTGGTTCGTCAGCAATTATAATCTCGGGTTGAGTAATAATAGCGCGAGCAATAGCTAAACGTTGTTTCTCGCCACCAGATAGTTGATGAGGGAAATGGTCCTTGCGATGAGACAAATTTACTAAATCCAAAACATGCGGAATATAAGACACTATATCATCATCAGCTTTACCTAGTGCTTCCATAGCGAAAGCTATATTTTCATAAGCGGTTTTTGTGGACAGTAATCGAAAGTCTTGGAAGACTGTACCTATCTTGCGACGCAATCCTAATAATTCATTTTTAGATAATTTATTTATATCACTTGATTCAAAAAATACAGTTCCTTGGGTTGGAGATTCTTCTCTTAAGATTAATTTTGTTAAAGTTGTTTTCCCTGCTCCAGATTGACCGACAACAGAGACGAATTCTCCTGGTGAGACCGAAAATGTAACATCGTCGAGTGAAACATTGTCTGAATACTTCTTAGTAACATTATTAAAATAAATCATTTTTTTATTATAACTTTTTTGTAGCAAAAATCAAAGCTTCTATTTCACCATCTTCTAAAACACTATCCGTATCGTGAATTTCCACATCTGTTC
>JAYTNB010000012.1:0-4970 GCA_043748495.1 bacterium
TCACTCGGTAAAAGAATAAACAGTACTAAAGCCCAGAAAGTTCCCTATGTTATAGTCGTTGGTGATAAAGAAATAGAGAGCAATATGTTAACAATCGAAACACGAACTGAAAAAACAGTATTGAGTTTAGAGAGTTTTATAGAGAAAGTCGAGAAAGAAATAAAAGAAAAAACTTTGAACTAATTATTAAAATTAACTTGCCCTATCATAGCGGCAGAATAAAATATGCACAACAACAACGTTTACAACTTAATGATGCAATTAACAGAAGAACACAAATCATTGTGGCGCATCAAAAAAGAATATTTAAAAGACGCATCCAAAAACCCTAAAGTAAAAGCCTACTGGTCAAAAAATGCAAAAGAAAAAGAAGCTCACATAAAAGAACTGACTGTTTTACTTAATGGAGAATTGAAATAAAACACAATACAAAATCCATATACAAAAATCCTCCAGAAGCCTTGCTTCTGGAGGATTTTGTATATTAAATATTAGATATCCAAATTCGCCATCTTTGCGTGAGACTGTATGAAAGATTTACGAGGTGGGACTTCAGATCCCATGAGCATATCGAAAACTTTATTTGATTCTGTAGCATCTTCGATTGTTACGCGCTTGAGAACGCGACGAGCAGGATCCATAGTTGTCTCCCAGAGTTCTTCGGCATTCATTTCTCCGAGACCTTTATAACGTTGAATATGTATTTTAGTACTCGATTCTTTTTTCTTTGTTGTCTCGTCTTCTTCTTTCTCTTCTTCATTTTCTATACCATTTTCTTCATTTGCTGATTCAGCCAAGAGAGATTCGAGAGACGGTGCATCTTTGCCTAAAAGTGCATCACGTTCTTCGTCACTATAAGCATACATTACTTCTTTTCCTTTTTTGATTTTGAAAAGTGGTGGTTGAGCGATATAAACATAACCTATGTCTATAACAGGTCGGAAGTAACGATACATCAAAGTCAGTATTAGCGTTCGGATATGAGCTCCGTCTACGTCGGCATCAGTTGCGATAATTAGTTTGTGATAACGCATTTTTTCTATATCAAAAGTATCGCCGATAGATGTACCCATAGCAATAACTAGATTTTTTATCTGTTCACTTCCTAGCATACGATCCAAACGTGCACGTTCGACGTTGAGTATCTTTCCACGAAGTGGAAGGATAGCTTGAATTTTTCTGTCGCGACCCATTTTAGCTGTACCGCCCGCAGAGTCTCCCTCTACGATAAATATTTCTGATTCTTCAGCACTCTTTGACTGACAGTCGGCGAGCTTCCCTGGTAGTGTCATACCTTCGAGAGCACCTTTACGTAGTACGGAGTCTTTTGCAGCCTTGGCTGCTTTACGTGAACGTAATGCTAACAAGGATTTATTTATTATAAATTTGGCTTCATCTGGATTCTCTTCGAGAAATGCATTAAATGCTTCGCCAAATACAGTCGCAGTTGCACCCATGGCTTCTGTCGATCCGAGTTTAGCTTTTGTTTGACCTTCGAATTGGATTTCGCGTAGTTTAACAGACACAACAGCCATCAATCCTTCGAGGACGTCGTCACCTGTAAATCCTCCGTCGGCTTCTTTGATTAGATTATTTTTCTTACCATAAGTATTTAGTACACGAGTAAGAGCAGTTTTGAAACCTGTGATATGTGTTCCCCCTTCTGGATTGTAGATATTGTTAGCGAAAGGCACGATGCGGGAATTCATATCGTCAACGTATTGCAAAGCTATTTCTACCCCCACATCATCGATTTCTTTTTCAACATAAAAAACACTTGGGTGAATAGTTTTATAAGATTTATTATAGAACTTTACCAAAGAAATCAAACCACCTTCAAAATAAAAAGACGTAGACGGAACTTCGAGATTAAGTTCTGAAAACCAATACACATCTTCTAGTGCGTCGACTTTTCTTTCTTTCCCTTTTCCTGCTTCGAGTGGATTCCATTCACTTGCATCTATGATATCGATGCGTAAACCTTTTACGAGATACGCTTGCTGTCGCAAATGAGAAACGATAGTATTTATATTAAATTTGACTTGTTTAAATATTTCTTCATCAGGAGTAAAGGTGATGGTTGTACCGTGCATCTTTGAATTACCGATTTTTTTAACAGCAGCTTTCTTTTTACCTTGACTGTACTCTTGCATGTACTTGCCACCTTCGCGATGAACTTCTGCTTTTGTATAAATAGAAAGTGCATTAACAACTGACGCACCCACGCCGTGTAGACCTCCAGAAACTTTATAACCACTCTCATCACCTCCGAATTTACCTCCAGCGTGTAGTGTCGTCATAACAGTCTCGAGTGCGGAAACTTTTGTTTTAGAGTGCATATCAACAGGGATACCTCGTCCATTGTCTGTTACGCGAATAGTATTGCCAGGCAATAAAACAACTTCGATATGATCACAAAATCCACCCATGGCTTCATCGCGTGAGTTATCAAATATCTCCCATACCAAGTGATGCAGGCCATCAACACCAGTAGAACCGATGTACATCCCAGGACGACGACGCACCGGTTCGAGCCCCTCTAAAACCGAGATCTCATCTGCACCATAGGCGCCTTCTTTTTTAGTTTTTTTAACCTCTTTTGCCATATATGAGTTTATTATAGCAAGTTTTTAAGTAAAATACTACTTAGATAATTCTTGAATTTTTCTTTTAAAATCATACTTATTACGCTCTATTTCTGTATCAAGTTCTTTGAACTTATCTATAAATTTCTTCTTTTCTGGGTCAAAAGCAATTGCTTCTTTTTCTTTTATACCCTTTTCTATATTAGCAAATAACCCAGAAAGAGTTCGGACTCCATTCATCATTTCTTTTGGATCCAAATCAGCCTTTTCCATAATTAATTCTACCCTTGGATATTTTTGAATATTTCGCATTTTACTAACTAAATCACTTTGTTCTTTTAATAAACCATTACCACCATTTTCTCCATTTATTTTTATAGTAATTTCTTTTATTCGTTCTTCAGTTCTTTTTTTCTTTCCACTTATACTATCCAACATACCCATACTTCTCATTTGGTTTTCTAAATTTAATTTTTCTTTCGATAGATTATCTATTTCTGCATAGAGTGCTTTTTCTTTTGTATGCAACACCTCGTATTCTTCTACTTTCTTAGGGAAAGAAATATTACCATTTTTATCAATAACTACTTCAACTAATTCTTTATCTACACTAGGAGCCAATTCAATTCTCTTTTTAGACAGTTCACTTAAACTATCTATTAAATCTCTTTTTTTAGATTCATAAAGATAGAGTTGATCATCTAGATTTCTTATAATTGAATCAGGAAATTTATTTCTTCTTTCTAGTATCATTAATACTCTTTCAAATTGAGTTCCCATAGTATCTTTAAATAACTTTTCCTTTTCTATTATTTTTTTCTCTTCTTTATCAACTAATTGTTGTGCCGCATCGACAGAAAGTTTACTTTCCTGTCTTTCTATGTTTGTAATGATAACAGAGGCTTGGGGTTGACTGATATAAATTTCTTTTAATTTAGATTTATTGTCAGATTTTTTTTGATTTTTTAAATCTTCTAGAAAATCTTTATAAGATTCAGGACTCTTCATCACTTTATTAGACTTTTCTATTACTGAATCGATTGATTTAATAACTTCTTTCATAGAATCTAATTCAAAATAATGGTAGTTACTTCCGCCAGATCTATGCTCTTGCATTATTCTAGAATAATTTTCCTCGTTTTCTATTTGTTCTAATTTGTAATCTACAACAGACTCATCATACAATAAAAAATCCATAGTTTTATTACTATTATTTGAGGCACTCTTGTCTAATTCTTTTACTACCTTTCTTAGCTCAATAAATTTATCACGCAAGCTTGTTAACATTTTTGGATATTGAGTAGAATATAATTCATATCTCTCTTTATCTTCTTTATATTTTTCAATTTGTTCTTTTGCTTTATCTAAACCTTGGTTACTTATATCTTGATCTAAAACATGTTTTATTTGATTATTAATATTTTTCTCAAAGACTTCTTTAATTTTTTCTAAGCCATATTTTTTAACAACATTTTCAATATTAGAAACATCGAGAGTGCCTAATTTAAAATTAAAATTAAAATTTAATTCTTTTGCTATTTCTTTTTGTTCTATTTTTTTAGCTTCATCTAGTTTTTCTTGTTCTTTTTGTTTGTATTCTGGAGTTTGTTCGTACAACTTTTCGGCTTCTTGTTTTGTTTTTTCTATTTCATCGTTTATTTCTTTTAATTCATTTTTCTTATTTTTTTGTTCTATTTTTATTTCTTCAAGATTTTCTTCAGAATCTGAAAATATTTCTTTTTTTGTATCAGCATTCTTAAGCCCCTCCTTGCCATCTTCTGAAGAAGTTAGTTCTTTTATACTTGCACGCTGATCTTTTATATTTTCCTTTCTTTTTGTTTTAATACCTACTAACGAGTCTTCTATTTCTTTCTTTTGATTTTCTAGATCGTTAATTTTTTTAGTAATATCCCCATAACTAGCTGTAACAGATTCTTCCTCTTTCTGCTTATTTTCTAAAGCTTTGTTTTCTTCTTCTTTGCGTTTATTTTCTTTTTCTTTAATTAGTAATTTAGCTTTTTCTAAAGCTGACAATGGTTTTTCACTATTTTGTAAGTTTTTATTCATACAATAATTATACTTAATAAATGTTAGTTAGTAAAGAAGTTAATTTACCTTATTTCAAACCCTAATTCCTTAATTTTAGCCTCTATTTGTTGCATTATTGGGTTGATTTCTTCATCGGTGAGAGTCCGGTCAGGACTTTGGAAGATTAGACGATAGGCATACGAAGTACGCTCATTTTTGGTAAATTTATCAAAAAGTTGTGGTTGTTTTGCAAGCAAAGTACCAGAATTTTCTTTGTAGATTGAAGTTAGAACGTCTGGATTAGTTTCAACTGGCAACCAACAAGCGATGTCACGAACTATGTACGGATAAACTGAC
>JAYTNB010000013.1:0-5567 GCA_043748495.1 bacterium
TTGTACAGGATTATCTTTCTCAATCAACTCCATTGCGGTATCCAAAACCTTTCCGAGATCAGGACTCATGGTTTTTGTTTGCAAAAATTCCCAACGAGATTTTTCTGGAACATAGAATACCCCTTCAGCTGTATAAAAATCTTTTGTTTCAAGAATAGACTTCCGAGCTTCTTCTGTTGGGACATAGAAGTCTTCATCCTTCGGGTCTTTAGTTTTTAAAGTTAGAACTTCACGCTGTTTATAAAATGAGTCTGATATATATTTCAAAAATAAAAGTCCAAGTACAATATTTTTATACTCGGACACGTCAACATTACCTCGTAATTTATCTGCCGCCATCCAAAGCTCTTTTTCAAAGCTGAGGTCGTGGTGTTGGTTTTTATCTAAAACTTTCTTTGTGACGCTCTTTTGCTGTTCACTAATACGATTCTGTATTTCTTCTGAGAGCGAAGCCTTTGGGATTAAGTAAGTTGGTTTAGAGGGGTCTCCTATATTTTCAGCTGTAATTTCACCCTTTTTGATCTTTTGATGAACGGCTATACGGCTAATACCCAACATCTTTGCGAGTTGTGTAGGGGTTACAAATTGTGATTTATCGATTGACATGTGTTAAGTATAGCATAATATCTCGAATAATGCAACTTAACACATGTAAAGTTACCAATTCTATTCTAAATAAGAGTCGAAGTATATGGCGTGACAGGTGTATCCACCGGGGTTATTTACTAGGTAGTCTTGATGGTAGTCTTCGGCTTTGTAGAAAGTGCCGAGTTGCTCGAGAGTGGTCACCACTTTATCATTCCAGCGTTTTGAATTGTTTACAATATTTATAAAATCCTCCCCTTCCTTTTTCTCTTCCTCGTTCCCATAAAATATCGCAGAGCGATATGAAGTACCCTTGTCATTGCCTTGTTGATTTAAAGTTGTCGGATTATGAATCTGAAAGAAAAAGTCCAAAAGATTTTTATATGATGTTTTTGTCGGATCATATTCTATCTCTACTGCTTCGGCATGACCGGGATGATTCTCATAACTTGGGTTATTATTTTCCCCTCCAGTGTAACCGACTTCGGTATTTACTACTCCTGGTTGTTTACGAATCAAATCCTCCAGCCCCCAGAAACATCCACCTGCGAGTATTATTTTTTTATTCATCTGATTTACCTGAAATAAACTTCATCGATATTGAATTCACACAATGACGAATATTCTTTTCTGTTAATCCTTCACCAGTGAACAAATGACCTAAATGTCCACCGCATTTTTTACAAGTTATTTCTGTACGCATACCATCCTTGTCTACACTTTTATGAACTGCTCCGGTTATCTCATCATCGAAACTAGGCCAGCCACAAGTAGACTCGAATTTACTATGAGAATCATATAATGGGGCATCACACTGTCTACAGACATATACGCCATTTTCTTTATTGTTTACGTATTCTCCTGTGAATCGAGCTTCTGTGCCTTTATCTAAAATAATTCTTTTTTCTTCTGCTGTTAGTTCGTTCATATATTTTTTTTATTATTTATAAATATTATTTAAATAAATAGAGATATTTTTCATATCCTTCTTTTGTCATTTCTTCTTTGGGGATAAATTTAAGTGAAGCTGAATTCGTGCAGAATCGACGTCCACCCTCCTCTTTGGGACCATCTAAAAATAGATGTCCGACGTGACCTGCGTCACTACGTATCTCTGTGCGAGTAGTCGAGAGTGAATTGTCCTCGTGCATCGTCACAGAATCGTCATCTATAGTTTTCCAAAAGCTCGGCCAACCTGTACCTGAGTCGTACTTGTGTGTACTAGAAAATAGTGGTTTGCCTGTGACTTTATCAACATAGATTCCATGGGCTTTGTTGTCCCAGTATGCATTCTTGAACGGTGATTCTGTGCCCCCTTCGGCTACAATATGGTATGCCAATGGGTCCAAATTTTTTAGCATCTCTGCTATCTCTTCATCAGTGTAATCGTAATCGCCTCTCTTTTGTGTAGTGCTCTTTACAGCACTTTTTGTCTGTTCAGATTGTAGAAACTTTATCGCAGCGTCTTTCGCCCATGTATCTTCTATAAATCCGGCTCGGCCTGAACCCTTCTTGTATCGCTCATAATGATCAGATGATTTCTTGTAATAATCTTGGTGATATTCTTCTGCTTTAAAGAACGTAGTGAATGGAAGTATCTCGGTTGCGATAGGTTTATCGAACACACCACTTTTACCCAAGCGAATCTTAGCATCTTTGGCAATTATTCCTTGGTCTTCATTCTGGTAGAAAATAGCACTCGTGTATTGGAATCCGTTATCAGCAAACTGGCCCTTTGTATTGGTCGGATCTATATGAGACCAATAAATGTCCAAGATCTTCTCTGTTGAAATGATACTCGGATCGTAGGTCACCTGCACGGCTTCACGATGCGAAGTTGTACCCTTTACAACCTTTAGATACGATGCACTCATCTCATCTCCACCTGCATATCCAGAGACTGCATCTATGACTCCATTTTCTTCTTGGAAGAATGCTTCTGTACACCAGAAGCAACCACCTGCAAGGGTGATAGTTTCTAATTCTTTGTTTGAAGCAGTACTTTCTTCTGGAGAATTATTTTTAGGAGCGAAACGCTCTATCAATTTATCTTCTAGCTTGATTGTCGCTCCATAACCAGAGTCTAGGATCAGAGTTTCTATCTTCTTATCATATCCAGTAAGTACTGCCAGACCAACGAGGATAATGAGTACCCCAAATATTTTCTTTATTGTGCTTGTTGTTTGCATGTGTGTAGTCACCTTGTTTATAATCTTCTGACCAAAATATGCGATCAGAAGAAGTGAAGTTGCTAATCCTAAAGTAAATCCGACGAGATACAGTAGTCCTGTAGTAAGTGTAGCGGGGAGAACGGTAGCGATGATAAATAAATAAGTTGGAGAACAAGTAGTAAAGACTGGACCTAATGCGAGGCCAATGAGCATGTCCCCTTTATAGCTTTGCTTTTGATAACCTGCTCCGACGGCTTTGTTACTTGCAATACTCAGCTTGTTTACATATGGTATGCGTGCCCAAAGAGATGGAAATACAATAGCTGTACCAACAAGGACAATCACTAATCCTGAAAAACTAGTCCAGAAAACTTGAGGGATGTCTATGAATAATGTCGTCGCTTTTAAAAGTAATGTAAATAGTATGACCGACAGAGAAAGTGAACCGATCACAGTAAACGCCCGTTTTGAAATTCCTTTTGACCCAACTTCAGATGCACCTATAACCACAGGAAGTAACGGCAATATGCACGGTGCAAGCACTGTAAACACCCCCGCTAAAATTGAAATCAAAAAGAAAATCATATTATTTTATTTCAGATACTAATTTAGTGAGAGTTGGACTGCCACTCCACTTTTTAATTAAGTTGCCATCTTTGTCTACTTGCACAAGAGTATGCTGATAAGTGACGCCGTACTTCTTCTTTAGATCTTTCTCTTTATCATAATCTAATTTCAAAATACTAACTCCTGCTGGAATAGAACTTATATTCTTTTCTATATCGCCATTTAGACCTCTGCATGACGGACACCATCCGGCATGGAAAAATAGGACAACGTCACCAGTTTCTGCGCGGGCGAGTTTCTCAGGTGCATACGCTTCATATAATCCTTTTACAACCTTATCAGTTTTATCCATTGTGACAATATCACCCGTCTTGATCATACTATCAGTATTTGTAGTCTCATTTTTCATCATTGATTCTTTTTCTTCCATCAATTTTTTATCTGCCATTTCTTGTTGTTCCATTTTTTCCTTGGCCATCATTTCGGCTTCTTTTTGTTCTACCATACGATTATTATTCCCCATTTTTGATATTCCAAACATTATTACTACTACGACAATTGCTGCCACGATACCCAACCTCGATACATTATTAACGCTCATATATTTTATATTTTTATTAATTATAATATATAAAGTATATATAATTTAAAAACAGATGTAAAGTCAACCTTACATTAAAACTGTGGATAAATACTTTAGATTTTTTTATCGCTCTTTATATGAACACTTTTCAAAGAAGCTGTGATGAGTTTCATCTTGTCACTTCTTTTGAGATTTTTTATACGGGCTTCTTCTTTTGATGCAGTGGATCTGTCTTTTAATTTCTTGGAATAAACTAATTTAACTGGTTGTCGAGATGAAGTATACTTTGCTCCGAGCGTCTTGCCATTGTGCTCTAAAACCCGTCTTTTTAAATCCGTAGTGATTCCAGTGTATAAAGTCCCATCAATGCATTTTAGAATATATAAGTGATACATTGTTATGTATTGTAACACTTTAATTCTAAATACCTCTACTATCATACGCCCAGTGCAAGAGCGCTTGACGCTGGCGAGGTCGACAAGATACATCGCCCACTCGACAATTTTTTATTACTGCACCGACATGTCGACGAATTGCTATCCATCTTTTTATTTGTCTATTGTCTTCTTTTTCTAATCTGCGTCCCATATAATACCGAGCATACCATTCAAACCATCCTCTAGGATCGTTTTCATTTATCCAACCTTTTTCTATCCAAACAGACATCGGCTGGCTGGCATTTATATTGAAATAATTTAATTCTTTATGTGGTTGTTTATCAACAGATAGTTTAGCTCGAGTAAACCAGTCTTTGGGGTATTCTGTTGGTTTGTCAGAAAAATACACTCCCCCAAAAACACCAAGTGAGAGCATCTGTTTGGGTGTTAGATCAGGTTTAAAATCTGATCGGAAATTCTTCCCGATTGGTTCGGTTAGGAAATAGACATAGTCTTTTTGAAATGAATTATTTACAGTGATTTTCTTTTTCATTGAGTAGAAATTATTTTTTTATTTGATCATATTTTTTGTAACTTTTGGCATATATAAAATAGGATCCAGATAAGCATTGACTGCGGCAATCGGCATAATAAATGTTTTACCTGAACAAGACAAGCTAGGTACTGTTTTTACGCTTGCTCCGTCAGAAGCATACACTGTCACATGTAGATGTGGTCCAGTCGAGTGACCAGTATTCCCGGAGAGAGCCACCGTGTCACCTGTATTAACTTTACCACCAGCATTTACACTAACAGATGACAAGTGACCGTAAGTACTAGATAAACCATTATTATATTTTATAAAAACCCACTTACCAAAAGAAGCACCTTTGCAGTATAGATCAGTATCACCAGTACCCACAACCACACCATCAGCCATAGATTTCACAGCGGTTCCAACGCTTGCACGAAAATCAACTCCACTATGTGAACCAGAAGCATACAGACGTCTCGCTGAGACAGTACGTCCAAATAACTGAGTTATTAATACGTTGTCTAATGGCCAGGAGAGGACTCCGCTTCCTTCACTTGGCAAGGATTTAGGATTGAGGACAAATTTTAGCTGTTCTTCGTATTTACGTAAACTTGATTCAAAGATATCTCTTTTTTTTATTTGTTCGGCTAATTGTTTTTTATAATTAGCTTCTTGGTTTTTTGTTTCTAAAAGCAACGTGTCTTTTTCTTTTTTTGTACTTTCTATTGCAGTGGTTTTTTCAATCAAAG
>JAYTNB010000014.1:0-6578 GCA_043748495.1 bacterium
TACTTGGAGGTATAGCATTGTTAGGACCTATCGGAATACTGATCGGACCACTTTCTCTTGGACTACTTTATAATCTAGTCTCAATATATAAAAAACAATAATTAAATATTTATCCCTGCTACGTATCCTGTTGTCCAACATAGTTGTAAGCCATAGCCACCAGATGGACGATTGATATCTAACAAATCTCCTGTTACATACAGATTTTTAAATAATAAAGAACGCATGGTCTTCATGTCGATTTGTTGTAGATCAACTCCCCCGTCGCAAACAACAGCCCGGTCATAACCCATCAAGTTCGTGATTGAAATCGGTAATGCTTTTAATATATGAACGATTTTTTTCCTATCGTCCTTTTTTACACTGTGTACTTTTGTTGTAAAATCTATTTGAGCAGATAGTAGAGACTCTAAAGCTTTATGCATACCTTCTGGAACAATTTCTTTAAAGACTGTTTTGAGGATTTTGTTTTTATTATTATCAAATACTTTTAAAATCTTTTCTTCGAGTGCACCATGAGAAGTGTCAGGATAAGCATCTACAAAAGCAGTCACTTTCCCACTTTGTAATAAATCCGATACACGACTTGCACTATTTAAAATCAGAGGTCCAGATAAACCAAAATGTGTGAACAGAATTTTACCTGTTTTAGAGAAAGATTTCTTGTCTTCTAAAAAGAAAGTAATCTTCATAAATGATAACGATACACCAGCGAGCATTTTTACCCAATCATCAGCGACTTCAAGCGGTACAATCGAGGCAGTTGGGTCTTTTACTTTATGACCTAAATCTTTTAAGAAATTAAAACCATCAGAAGTTGCGCCAGTTTCTGGATGCGATGGACCACCGAGTGCTAATACAAAAGATTTAGCATAAAAAGTACCATTACTTGTTTCTATACACTCAACAAAATCCCCTTTTGTAACTATCTTGTAGACAGTTGTATTAGTTTTTGTTTCAACTTTGTTTTTATCTATTTCTTTTTTTAAAACATTATAAACGTCGACAGCTTTTTCTGTATTTGGGAATGCTCTCTTGCGAGCTTGGACCACAAGCGGTAATCCTCTTTTTTCAAAGAAAGAAAATGTGTCTTTGGTACCAAATTGAGAAAATGCTCCATATAAAAATTGTTTCGCTTCACCATAGTGCGAAAGTAAAATATGGATATCTTCTTCGGCGTTGGTTATGTTGCATCTACCACCACCTGTTATCTTTAATTTCTCGCCCAATGATTTATTTTTCTCTACTACTAGAACACTTTTATTTTGTGCACTTGCAATAGCCGCCGTCATCATACCAGAAGCTCCCCCTCCGATAATTAAGCAATCGTAGATTTTATTTTTATTTTCCATCTATTATTTTTATCAAAGCTAATTCAATAGGTAATTGTTGTATATAAGAATGCTTGATGTTATTAAATGCATCTAATAGTATTTCTAAAACACCAGATGATATATTCTTAGGTTTATCTTTTATTAATTCTTCGATAAAATTAATTTCTCGGTCAGAAACTTTTGATAATAAAATAGTTTTCATATTTGGAGCATGTCGTAGTATCAATGCATAACGCAGAGAAGAAATAACCATTTTAGTATAAACTTGGATATCTATATTCTGTTGCACAACTAAAGATATAGTTTTCAAACCGAGTTCTAAATCCTCTTTTGTAATCGAAACTAACAAATCTTCAACTAGAACATTTGCTGGAGCGCCATTTATGTCTTGTATTTCTTTAAGAGTTATCTCTTTGTCTTTGGAATAAGAAATGGCTTTCTGTAGAATCCCGTGCGCATCTCTAAAGGCTCCATCAGAAAGTAGGGCTATCAACTCTGCACCACCTTTCTCTAGACTGTAACCTTCTTTTTTTGCTGTCTGGCTTATGACTTTCGTCAAAAGTTCTTCATTTGGTTTTTTAAAAATAAAGCTCTGACAACGAGAAATAATAGTTTCAGGAACTTTTTCTATTTCAGTTGTAGCCAATATAAATATAACGTGAGCGGGTGGCTCCTCGATTGTTTTCAAAAATGCATTCCATGCGTCCTTTGTAAACATGTGAACTTCATCTAGAATATAAACTTTGTATTTAGAATCAAAAGGTAGAGTATGAACATTTTCTTTAATATTTCGGACATCATCTATCCCACGATTACTTGCAGCATCTAATTCATAGATATCATTTACAGATGACCCGAGTTCAGAGGCTATGATACGCGCCACGGTTGTCTTACCAGTACCACGTGGTCCACAAAGTAAATAAGCATGGGATACTTTGCCTTCTTTTAAACTTTTTTCAATAACCCCCACGATATGATCCTGTCCGATAACCTCTCCAAAATTACTTGGTCGGTATTTCCGATATAAAGCCTGATTATTTTCCTTTTTTTCTTCTTTAGTTTGACTCATTGGTCTATTATAGCAAAATATGTCTAAAAACAAAAAACAAGACAAATCTATGCTAAAAATTCCTCTACTAACTTTTCTATTTCATTTGAATCTTTGGCTTCCATGAGTTTGACACGCAATTCTTTTGCGCCGTCGAAACCATTTACATACGCTTTGTAATGCTTTTTCATAATTGAGAAATTTTTATATTTGCCCAAGAGTTCTTCAAAAAGTTTAGTATGCTCTACCATAACTTTTAATTTTTCTTTTATTGTTGGAACCTTCCCAGAAAATAGCCACGGATTACCGAAAATAGCACGCCCGAGCATAACACCATCACAACGTGTTTGCTCTGCCAATACTTTTGCATGTTCTATGTCACGAACATCACCATTGCCTATTATTTTTGTTTTTAAATTCATTCTGTCTCTTATGGCAACAACTTCGGCAACATGCTCCCAACGGGCAGGCACAAGAGACATCTCTTTACGAGTACGCGCATGCACAGTCAGTGCATCTAAATCTTGTTCTAATAAAAAAGGAATCCAATCGTCGATTTGGACACTATTGTAACCAACGCGGGTTTTAACAGAAACTGAAATATTTTTCCCTGCATCTTGTATACCATCTTTCACGGCCTGTATAATGGCTCCTGCCTTTTCTTTATTTTTCATCATCGCAGCACCGGCGCCTTGCTTTTCGATAGTACGGTCAGGACAACCCATATTTATATCGATACCATCGAAACCGAGCTCTGCTACATACTTTGCGGCCTGGCGCATCTTGTCTGTGTTGCTCGAAAAAAGTTGAGCGATAATTGGACGCTCGGTCTCAGAGTAAAGTAAATCTATTTTTAGAGCCTCACGCCCGATACTATTTGAAAGACCATCGGCAGAAACAAACTCTGTCCAAAAAACATCGGGTTTACCGTATTTTTCTATGATGGTTCGAAAAGCGATGTCTGTTACATCGGCCATCGGTGCTAATACAAAAAAAGGTTTATTCAGTTTTTCCCACATATTATTCATCGTTGAATTTATATAAAACTTTATTTTTAAAACGTAAATCAATATACAACAACTTGTCGTACTTTGAATTAATTTCATTTTTGAATTCGTCTTTCTTCATAGAGCTCTCTATGTTTCCAAATAAAACAGACAAATCACTATCACTCTTTATAAGTATCTTTGGATTAGTCATTAATGGTTTATGGTTTAAATATAATTCATACTGATCGTTTGAATCCATTATTATATAATTTGGTTTAAAAGATAGATCAATTAGTCCATCTATAAAAGACGTCATTTTTTTGAAATCCTCTTTTTCTAAAACTTGCAGACCGAGTACGGAATCGTTTTTTAAATCTTTATAAAACTTAAAATAAATACTACCTGAAAAATACGGTGCTTTATCAAAAATAAATCCATCTTTGTTTACATAATAACAATTACTACCTATGTCTTTTGATATTTCTGGAACTTTGACTCCACAATACAGGTATACTCCTGTTCGCTCAGATAGATCTACTATTAGTGTTTTAGAATCCTGTTTTTCAACAGACAACTTTTCAATTCTCGGAAAATCCGATAATAATTTATTGTAAACTTTCTTTTGTGGTATTAGTAAAAAATTAGACTTAGAGAAAATATATAGGTATTTACCTTTTATAGTTTCCAAAACACTGTCCTCTATTTCTTTTTTATCGATAATACGATTACCGACAACTACAACTCTGTCGACTGTAACTTTAGGGTGAAAAGAAAAATAAGCCAACAATCCTAAAAATGATATCGATAGTACTAATACTAAAACAGAAATCACTATTTTTCTTTTTCGTGATTTCTGCCTCATGACTATCACACGCTTAGAAATGGGGATATCTTTCATAACACTAGGACATTATTTCTTTATTGATATATTTTTGCAAAACTTTTGGCACAGTTATAGTTCCATCACTATTTTGATAGTTTTCTACAATACAAGCCAGGATTCGTGGAGTTGCAACGAGCGTATTGTTAAGTGAGTGAGCGTATTGCATCTTGCCATTTTCATCTTTATAACGAATATTTAAACGACGAGTTTGAAAATCGTGGAAATAAGAAGCAGAATGTGTTTCGCGATAAATCTCTTGTGACGGCATCCATACTTCTATGTCGTATTTTTTAACTTGTCCGAGACCTATATCCCCACCACAGTTTAAAACTATATGATACGGTAATTCTAATTCTTGTAGAATTTCTTCTACATTGGCAGTTATTTCTTCGTGATATTTTACACTTTCAGCATGACTTGCTTCACACAAAACAACTTGCTCAAATTTAAAAAATTCATGAACGCGTATCAGACCTTTTACATCTTTACCATGACTGCCTGCTTCACGACGGAAACACGGAGAAAAAGCTAACATTTTAATTGGTAGTTTAGATCGGTCAATAACTTCATCACTATAATACGCCATTGTGGCAACTTCACCAGTTCCAGAAAGATAATCACCGTCTTGAGTTTTGTACAAATCGTCCTCACCCTGAGGCAGGTAACCTGTTCCAAAAAGTGTCTGACGATTTACAAGCGATGGCACAATCATAGGAGAGAAACCTTTTTGTATTAATTTATCCAAAAAGAATTGCCATAGAGCAAACTCTAACAACGCTCCATCATTTTTTAAAAAATAACCACGGAACCCAGAAACTTTTGTTCCACGTTCAAAGTCAGCCATGTCTAAATTCTCCATAAGTGCTATGTGGTCAACAGGTTTGAAATCAAAAACTTTTTTATCACCCACAACTTTTATCTCTTGATTGCCTGCATCTGATTCTCCTTCTGGAACCGAAATATCTGGAACATTTGGGACTTGGACCATCAGCTTTTGCCATTCTAGTGTAACCTCACGCAAGACATCTTCTTTTTCTTTTAATTCCTCTTTGACAATCCGCATTTCTTCTATTAACTGGAAACGGGCTGTGTCTTCTATTCTTTGTCCTAATGTAACGCTCACTTTGTTTTGTTCAGAACGCAATACTTCAACTCTAGAGAGTATCGATAATCTCTTTTCATCCAATTCTAAAAGAGTGTCTATATCGACATCGATATGCTTCTTTTTAGCGCCCATTTTAACAATGTCTTTGTTTTCACGTATAAATTTAATATCTAGCATATGTACAGTATATAAAAAAATGTTAAAATAAACAAATGCAAGATATCCGTAGATTATCAATTGAAGAATTCCCGGAACAACTACTCGAGATACCTCAACCCCCAGACAAACTTTATATTCGTGGTAAATTGCCACCACCTGATTACACCTATCTGACAGTTGTAGGTTCTCGAGCTTGCACATCTTATGGTAAGGAAATTTGCGAGAAATTAATCACAGGATTAAAAGGTTATCCTGTTGTGATAGTTTCAGGACTAGCCATGGGTATAGACAGCATCGCTCATAAAACAGCGATAAAGAATGGAATCATAACTATGGCTTTCCCTGGTTCTGGTATCGATAGTAAAGTTATTTATCCAAAAAGTAATCGTGACCTAGCAGATGAGATAGTAGAAAATAATGGGTGCATCATCGCTGAATTTGAACCAGAAACAACTTCACAGATATATTTCTTTACACAGCGAAACAGATTAATGGCAGGACTTGGAAAAGCTGTCTTGATAATCGAAGCCGAAGAAAAGTCAGGCACACTCATCACTGCACGTATGGCGGTAGACTATAATCGTGATTTATTGGCTGTACCTGGATCAGTGTTTTCAAGTAGTGCTTTTGGAACCAATCGATTAATAAGACAAGGCGCAACTCCGATAACTTGTGTCAATGATTTACTCGAAGCATTAGGATTTGATGCCGATAAACCAGAGCAAACAGAAGATGAAAAGTACGCCGACTGCTCGCCGGATGAAATAAAAATCCTCAACCTCCTACATGAACCAATGGAACGCGATGACCTCATACGCGAATCCGGTCTGTCTATGTCGGTTGCCAATGCATTGCTTTCAATAATGGAAATCAAAGAGTTGATTAAGGAAGAACTTGGTGAGATTAGGAAGATATAAAAAAAATCACTTATATTTTAAACATAAGTGATTTTTAAGTATTTAAATTTTAACTATTCTTCTACAAAATATAAATTTGTAGTGAACGTGAAAAAGAGATGCTTTCTGATCTTCATTAAAAACTTTGAAAGCACTTAATTCCA
>JAYTNB010000015.1:0-11116 GCA_043748495.1 bacterium
CTGACCTAAACAATACAGAGAAACCAAATACTTACCGTGACTCTCTCATCTCTTGGTTTGCAAATGTAAATAACAAGATTGACGAATTGTTTGTGAAGAATATACATACAGAGAAGTTGTGTTTAACTGAAATGGGTCAGGAGTCTGAATGTATAAACAGAGCAGAATTAAAAAACTTGAAGAATTTTATGACGGCACAAGCATTACAAAACAATACACCAGTTTCGAGTCCAACAGAACAAACTCTACCACCAAATGAAACAATTCCCCCTCTTGAGAATACAGAAGTTGCGAATCCAACAGAACAAACTCTACCACCAAACGAAATAACTCCTCCTCTTGAAAATATAGAGTCAACTATTATCGAAAACAATGCTAATATAATAGAAGTTCAACCTGAAGTAATAACACAATAGTAAATTATTTTACTACAAATTAGAAAAAGATATGAAGTTAATTTATACAAATTTAAAAATTTCAAAGAAAAAGATGTTCTCCCATTCCATTGCTTTTGTTTTGGCATCTTTGTTTTGTATTTTTACTTTTGTAAATGCGGATTTTACCAGTACTAGTTTCCAATTAGAGAATCCAGTAAGTGTAATTCAAGGCGGGGAAGCTTCGTCTTCGTCTTATAAGTATTATAGCAATACAGGGCAAATAACAAATGGTCAAAGTACAAGTACTAGCTTCGGACAAAATGCAGGATTCTTCTATTTTCCATCGGCATCGACACCAGTTGTTTCAGCTACAGCAAGTAGTAATCAAATAATAATTACATGGACTCCAGCAGTCGGTGTATTTGCAAATATAACAAGTTACAATGTCGGAATAAGTACTTCAAATGTAGGTCCATTTACATATACAAATGTAGGGAACACTTCAAGTCATGCATTTATAGGACTCACCAATGGCGTAACTTATTATTTAAAAGTTATTTCTTATGCTTCTGGTGTTGTTCTCAGTGAATCAGTTGTAGTTAGTGGGACACCAGCCGCTAGTGGCGGTGGCGGTGGTGGCGGTGGTGGAGGAGGCGGAGGTGGCGGCGGAGGTGGAGGTGGTGCAACGGAAAATCCAAGCAGTAATAGAAAAATAGTATTTTTTGGTAGAGCTTATCCAAATAGTTCAATTTCATTGTTAAAGGATGGAGTACTAGTTGCAAATGCAATTTCTGGTTCAGATGCTAGTTTCATCGTTCAATTTAATAATCCAAATATCGGTTCGTATGTCTTTTCAGTTTATGCTACTGATAAAAATGGTATTCATTCAGCGATACAGTCTTTCCCGATAACTGTCGTTTCAGATGCTCCAATAAATGTCTGGGGGATATTTCTAGCACCAACAATTTCTGGTAATAAATTAAAAGTTAGACAAGGTGAAGATATAACTTTTTTTGGACAGTCAGTTCCTGAAAGTGAAGTTACTATTGTTGTTCATTCTAAAACAGAGATATTTCAGAAAGTTACGAGTGATAAATATGGTGTGTATCTAAAAACAATGGATACTTTACCCCTTGAATTAGGTAGTCACAGTGCTCGTTCTAAAGTAGCGAAAGAGAATGAAATCAGTTCATACAGTAATAGTTACAACTTTACTGTTGGTACTGACGAGGTCCTTGCTCCTGAACAGAAATGTCCTGGAAAAGGAGATCTAAATAGAGATTGTCGTGTTAACTTGATAGACTTTTCTATAGCTGCTTTTTGGTATAAAAAGCCGAGCTTAAACGCTCAGACTACTCTTCTAGAAAAGGAGAAGCTCAACGGCGATGGACGTATAAACTTAGTCGACTTTAGTATCATGGCTTATTATTGGACAGGTTAAAAAATAAATCCTCTTTTTAGCAAAGTTGGTTTAAGTATAAATATATGAATAAATTTTATAGGATAATATTGATTGCAGTTTTTGTTTTTACTTTTTTCACAAGAAGTACTTTTGCTAGTACTCTCGATCTAGACACAAGAAGCTCTGTTATAAAAACCGGAGATAGTTTTGTATTAAAAATTAATCTAGATACTGAAAATAAATCTGTAAATACATTAGAGGGGGATTTAATTTATGATGCAAGTATCATTGTCCCACAAAAAGTTCTCGTCAACGAGTCTTTTATCAGTTTTTGGATTGAAGAACCGAACCTAGATACTAAAAACAAGATTCATTTTTCAGGCATGGTTCCAGGTGGAATCATATCAAATAAAAGTAATGTTTTTTCTGTTTTTTTCGATGCTGTCAAACAATCCAAAACCAGTATATCTTTGTCAGATACAAATCTATATCTAAATGATGGTGAAGCAAGCAAGGATACAGTAAAAAGCAAAAATTTAAATATCGAAATATCTGACAATGCTCAATCTTTTGTTTACGAGAAAGAAGTGGAAGACAAAACTAAACCAGAGGTTTTCCAGGTTCAGCATACGTCTAACGAATATGTGTTTGATGGTAAAAAATATGTAGTGTTCTCTACCCAAGACAAAGGTTCTGGTATCGCTTATTATGAAGTGTGTGAATTTGGTTTCAAAAAGTGCACAAAAGCCAAAAGTCCACACTTACTAACTAATCAAACTATATTTTACAGTGTAAAAGTTCTTGCTCATGACAATAGTGGAAATATTCAAAAATCTCAGATCGTTTCCACAGCATTTATGATTCTGATTTCATTCCTACTATTTTTGTTTTTGGTTGCTATTGCGTATCTTTGCTATCGTATTTATAAAAAAAATAAGTTATAATATATTAATCATGAGAAATTTAAAAATATTTAAAAAGTCTATATTTTTTGTTTTATTTTTTATATTTGTTTTTTCTTTTACAAAAGTAGATGCTGCACGTCTGGATCTATCTCCTGAAAAGAGCTCCGTTAAAATAGGAGATACTTTTAAAGTTACAATTTTATTGTCGAGTTCAAATGAATCAGCCAATGCTGTTTCTGGTGGTGTTTCGTTTTCTAGTGACTTGTTAACATTAACTTCACTTTCTAAATCAAATTCTATTATAAGTTTGTGGCCAGTAGAGCCGACTTATTCGAATTCAACAGGCAAGGTTAGCTTCGAAGGAGTTGTTCTGAGTGGTTATACTGGATCCAGAGCAACTATCTTAACTATGTCTTTTCGTGCCAAAGGTGCAGGAAGAGCAATGATAAATTTCAATACTGGTAATGTCCTAGCAAACGATGGTTCAGGATCATCACTCACAACTGCTTTAGGTGACTCAAGCATAACTATCGCTGAACCTGCTATTGTTGAAAAAAAGGTTACTGAAGTACCAACTCCTAAAACTACGACTGAAAAGGAAAGTCCTGAAAAGAAAAAGAAGACAATTGTAACTTTGTCTGTTGAAGAAATCAAAAAGAAAGATTCTCTGGACTTAAAATCACGTTTCCTAATTACAAGTACTGGTAAAAAAGCAGATGTTCCTTATAAAATCGAAATCGATGATTTGTCTTATGTATGGGACGATCTAGGTACTAGCGATCATGTTTTTGAAACAGAACCCCTATCTATCGGTATTCATACAATAAAAGTTTATATGGAAACAGCCGAAGGGAATAGTATCTCGAAAGTAGTATCTTTTTCTAATACTGGTATACAGCCTCCTGTTTTTACTGACTTCTCTAATAATATTTTCGAGGGTGAATTTATCGTTATAAAAGGAAAATCTGATCCAGCTACATACGTGAAGATTGATTATGATTTCATCTCTTCACAATATGACACAAAACATGTTTCTGGTACTGTCCGTGCGAATGAAAAAGGTCTGTTTACTTATGTTCCAGAAGATAGATCTGTTATGGGTATTTATAATTTTACTGCATATGCTTATACTGAAGACGGAATACAAAGTGAAAAAACAGCTCCTCTAAAGATTTCTGTGAAATCAGCATCAAAACCATTTTTCCAGAAAATGATGGACGTTTTGGCTATCATCATACCAGTAGTTGCTCTATTATTCTTGTTGATTTTACTCATAATATACTCTTGGTATAAAATTATTAATCATCACAATAAGCATAAAAAAATAGTTTAAAAGTATGTGTAAAATATACAGAATATCTTTTTTAGTAATAATTTTTAGTTTATTTTTTGAATTTGCCTTTGCTCAAAATGCAATAAATCTAAGTGGTGAGGTTCTACGATCTAGGTCAGAGATATCTATTACTCCCAAAAAAGCGACCTTTACTGAAGGTAGTACTTTTGAAGTACCTATCTTATTAAATACAAATGGTCGTAGTATGTCTACTATAGATCTATATATTTTATTTGATTCAAAAAAACTAAACATAGTTAAGGTCTCTACTGAGGATTCTATAATCAACTCGTGGATTCAACCACCAAGTTACGACAATACAAAAGGCTCAGTTCGTATCTTCGGTAGTGTTTCAGGTGGAGTTATATCAGACGCAAGCTTAGTATCGTCGATAACTTTTTTAGCAAAAAGCACTGGTCTGTCTGAAGTAAAAATAACAGATAATTCAACCATTTTAGAAAACGATAATGTTAGAGCCCAATCTATCCTCAGTTCTAATAGTGGTGTCTATACTATAATATCTAAATCCGAACAAGCAGTAGCTGTGTATTCAGACACACATTCATCACAAGATGTTTGGTATAACAACAATAATCCTGTTTTCAATTGGGATTTTGATCCAAAGGTGATTGGCTATAGTTATGTCCTAGATACAAAACCAAATACTTTTATTGAAAATAAAAATCTAACAAACGAAAATACAATTTCTTATTTAGACTTGAAAGATGGAATTTGGTATTTTCATTTGAAATCTCTAAAAGAACCGAATTCTTGGAGTAGAGCTATGAACTTTATGGTTCGTATAGATACTAAAAGTCCAGATACTTTTAAACCAAAAGTTGATTATGTGACGGACGGTAAAAACAAAAAAGCCTTAGTGACATTTTCTACAACAGATAATTTATCAGGAGTAGATTATTATGAAGTCGGTGTAATAGATATAAAACAAAAAGATGTAAATGTTCCTATTTTCGTTAGAGCTGAAAGTCCTTATCAAGTCCCGAACACTCATTTAGGTGGATCAGTTGTGATTGTGCGTGCTCATGATTATGCCGGCAACAGTACTGATTCACAAATTAAAATAAAAATACCAGGCAATCTTTATAATTTGATTTCAAATAATGTTGTATTTGTATTGTTATTATTACTTATTCTTTTCGTAGGACTTTTTATCGCTCACTATTTCTGGGGTCATAAACTTTTGAGAAAAATTAAACTGATATTTGTTTTATTAACCAAAAATCCTAAAAATAAAAAAGAATTAATAGAAGAAGTTGATGAAATAAGAAAATCTCGCTAATGTGTATTTATAGGTAAAATCTGTTATAATAATAAAATATAAGATTTTATAGATAAATATGAATAAAGAAAAGAAAAAGATAGTAATACTAGGGGCTGGTTTTGGTGGTTTGTATGCTTACAAGAGTATAGCTAAAGAGTTTTATGATGATGAAATAGAAGTAACTATTGTGAATCGTAATAATTATTTCCTGTTTACACCTATGCTACACGAAGTCGCCACTGGTTCGGTAGGGCACCATCAGGTTGTTGAATCTGTTAGACAAATAGTACATAAAGATCATACAAAATTCCATGTAGCAGAATTATTGTCTGTTGATTGTGAGGAAAAAGTTGTAAAAACAAGCGTGGGTGAATTGTCGTACGATATTTTAATTATGGCTCTTGGTGCTACAACCAATTTTTTTAATGCGAAAGGTGCACAAGAGTACAGCCTAGCTTTAAAAGACCTACACGATGCGATAAAAATCCGCAATACGATAATAGACATCTTTGAAAAAGCAAGTGAGATAAAAGATGAAGTCGAAAGGAAAAAAGTTCTGTCTTTTGCTATTGTTGGAGGTGGTGCAACCGGTGTAGAGTTAGTCTCTGAAATGGCAAGTCTTTTTTCTAATACTTTTAGTAAATACTACAGAGATATTATAAAAAAATCCGATATAAATTTATTTTTAGTAAATCAAGGAGCAGAAATCTTGGCACCTTTTGATAAAAAGCTTCGCGATAAAGCTCTGTCTATAATCAAAGATCAAGGAGTCAATGTAATGCTTAACACTGGAGTTAAAGAAGTTAAAAAAGATGGTATCGTTTTAAACGACGATAGTTTCCTACAAGCAGGAACTGTCATCTGGACTGCTGGTGTAAAGTCTAACCCTCCGATGTTTACTTGTGCCGTTCCAATTGATAAATGGGGACGTATAACTGTCAATGAATTTTTACAGATACCAATCTTGCCAGAAGTTTTTGTTCTTGGTGATATGGCAAGTTTATTAAACAAGGAAGGTATGCCACTACCCATGCTCGCTCAAGTGGCTGAAAAACAAGGATTACATACAGGTAAAAATATTAAACTATTATTGGAAAACAAGAAAATGTTACCATTTGTTTATAAATCAAGAGGACAATTAGCGTCACTTGGTCGTTACGAAGCTGTGGCTGATATCGCAGGTTTTAAATTCTCAGGATTTCTTGCTTGGTTTATATGGCGGACAATTTATTTGTTTAAATTTATTTCTAATTCAAAAAAGATAAAAATAGCCGCCGACTGGACTGTCAATTTATTTTATCCTCACGACGTAACTCGCGCTTAGTATGGTACGCAAACTTTACAATTTCGGTGGCGCAACGCAGGCTACAGCATGGGAGAGAGAGTACAAGAATCCAAAATTAGTAACTAAAAATGATGGTCCTCAAGCCGATACTTTACGGTTTTTAAAATGGCTCAAAAAAGACCAGAAATTTATTTTAGAAAATAAAAATGTCTTGGATTTGGGCTGTGGTACTGGACGCAACAGTAACTATCTAGCAGAGCGCGATAATACTGTTACCGGGATAGAAATATCGAAAACAGCTATAACACTTGCACAAGAGCGAGCTTTGGAAATGGATTTGAAAGTGAATTATATTTTAGGGGATATAGGTACGAATTATAAAATAGATAATGCGAGTATCGATTTGATATTAGATGTCACATCGTCGAATTCGCTTGATGAAAAAGGAAGAGAAATTTATTTAGAAGAAACAAATAGAGTTCTTAAAAGTGGAGGATACTTTTTTGTCCGAGCACTTTGCAAAGACGGCAATGATAATGTAAAGCATCTATTGAAAGAGAGCCCTGGACCAGAGTACGACACTTATATATTAAAAGACATAGGTTTAACAGAGCGGGTTTTCAGTAGAAAGGATTTTGTAGAGATGTATAGTAAATATTTCAAAATTTTGAATTTAGAAAAAAAGACAAGTTATACGACTTTTAATGGGCGTATCTATAAGCGCGATTACTGGCTAGCGTATTTGCAAAAATAAAATGCCACTTATTAAGAACAAAGAACAGATAGATAAAATTAAAAAAGCCTGTAAAATAACAGACGCTATTTTTATTAAAATAGTTAAATACCTAAGAAAAGATCTGAGGTGCTGTACTGAAATACAATTAAGAGATTTTATTTTAGAACAAATAAAAAAAAGGGGACTAGAACCGAGTTTCCCACCCATTGTCACGTGTGGTAAGAAAGCTGGTGGTGAAATACATCCACAAAGTACAAATAATAAATTGCAGGGTTTTGCTATAATAGACTTTGGGGTAATTTATGAAAAATATATGTCAGATATGACTCGTACTATTTATGTAGCTTGTCCGTCTTTGAATAAAGGGCAACCTCCAAAAGAAGAAAAAGAAATTTATAGTTTAATGTTAAAATCTCAAGAACTTGGAATAAATATCGCGTCACCTGATATGTATTGTGCCGATTTAGATGAAATTGTTCGCAATAGTTTAGGTAAGTATAAAAAGTATTTTATCCATACGCTCGGGCACGGTGTCGGGACACAAATACATGAAAAGCCAATTATTTATTTTAAAAATACGAAAGATAAATTGAAAGAAAATATGATCATAACTATCGAGCCAGGAATTTATATTAAAAATAAATACGGGATTAGAATAGAAGATACTTGCCAAATTATTAAAAAAGGTTGTATAGCGCTTACCAAATCGACTAAAGAGCTAATTGTGATAGAATAAAAACATGCAAGAACAAGGATTAAAGCAAAATATAGGTATCTTTGACTCGGGGCTCGGGGGACTTTTGGTTCTCAAGCATTTACGAGAATTGATGCCAGATTATAATTATGTCTTTTATGGTGATCAAGCTCATGTTCCATATGGAGAAAAAAGCATAGATGAGCTGTTGATGTATTCGAAACAAGCATTGAACTTTTTATATAAAGAAAAGAACTGTATGTATGTATTGCTTGCTTGTAACACAACTAGTTCTAATATTTATGACGATTTGAAAAAATGGGTTATGGAGACATTTCCTGGTAAAAAAGTTTTCGGTATTGTACGACCAACTGTTTTATCCCTTCCCGAATTTAGCAAGATTGTTGTGTTTGGAACACATAGAACTATAGAGTCACACAATTTTAAAAAACACATATTTGAAAATTTCTCGAATACAAATGATGAAAGTGTCATAGAATTAGAATTAAAAAATCTGGCAAGTATGATAGAAAACGACCAAGATACTTTTAAATATCTACAAGACTTTAGTTATCGTGTCCCAAATGATGCGACAACGGCCATACTTGGTTGTACACATTATGGATTGGCTATCTCATCTTTTAAAAGTGCTTTCCCTCAGATAAAAAAGTGGGTTATGCAAGAAGAAATCATTCCTCCATTTTTTAAAAACTATATCGATAGTAAACCAGAGGAAAAACACGCACTCGCAACAGACAGCAGTTTGGAAATATATGTCTCAAAAGAAAATCCAGTATTTTCTAAATGGAAAGATAAATGGTTCGGCGAAAAGCAGGAGATAGAGCTTGTAAAATAAATCTTTTTAAATTTTGACAACGTAGCTATTTATGTGTTATTATAGAATAAATTAAAAATAGCTCAAAGGGGGGAGCTTGGTATGAGTTTCTGGGGTGCATTTTTCTGGATTCCTTTTACTGTAATGCAGTATATGGAATCTAAAAAAATTTTTAAAAGCATAGCTGATTTGGCTATGTCATTAGTTATATCAATACAGATAATAATGGCTGTATTGATAGTGGTACTAATGTTAGTCTATTTTCTATAGTCAAAGGCGCTCGAATGGGCGCCTTTATTTGTTTTTAATTCTCCCCAATTTGTTCACGCCACATAGCAGAGTAAAGGCCTGAAAGAGCAACGAGTTGGTTGTGGTTACCTTGCTCGACGATCTTGCCTTTTTCTAGGACATAGATGCGGTCCGCATGCATGATGGTAGATAAGCGGTGGGCGATTAGAATTGTAATGTGTTCTTTTGTATTACCGATGTCGGCTATGGTTTTCGAAATTTCTTTTTCGGTTATCGAATCAAGAGACGATGTCGCTTCATCAAATATCAACAAGTTTGGTTTCCTCAATAATGCTCGTGCGATAGAGAGTCTCTGTTTTTCTCCACCAGAGACCTTGACTCCACCTTCACCGATGACAGTGTCGAGACCTTTTTCGGCACGTTCTAATAATGTGTGACACGCAGCTTTTTCTAGGGCCTCGATACACATCTCATCTGTTGCATTTGGATTGACGAAAGTTAAGTTTTCACGAATAGTACCTGCAAACAGTTGTGTGTCTTGAGTTACAAAACCAATTTGTGAGCGGACACTCTCTATGTCTATTTGTGTGTGTGGTACATCGTTGTAATTTATCTCACCATTTATTGGATTATAAAGACCAACTAGCATTTTGACCAGTGTCGTTTTACCACTACCAGATGGCCCAACAAAAGCAATTGTTTCGCCCACTTTAATGTCAAAAGTCACACCAGCTAAAGCATCGGTCATAGCTGTTTTGTGCTTGAAAAATACATCAGAAAAAGATAGAGATGATAGGAGAGAGATAGATTTTGGATTTACTGGCTTCTCTTCAATTGGTGTTTCTAGGATTTTTTTGAAATTGGCTAGACTCGCTTCGCTCTCACGATAAGTTGTGATAATAGTACCAAGTTCTTGTAGTGGGCCGAAAAGATAAAATGAATATATCCACAATGCAAAGAATTCCCCGAAAGTTATCTTTTGAATAAAAATCAAATACATCATTACAAATAAAATACTAGTACGGATGAGGTTCACTATAGTACCTTGGATAAAAGAAAGAGAGCGCACATACTTTACTTTCTTTAATTCGAGAGCCAGTATCTTTTCTGTTGTACTATTTAAACGAGCAATTTCTTGTTCTGATAGACCCAGACTTTTTACTAGTTCTATATTGCGTAGTGATTCAGTTGTTGCACCAGCGAGACTTGCTGTTTCGGCAAATATAGCCGTCTGAACTTTTTTTATTTTCTTTGATAAGAAAAAAGACACTCCGCCAATAATTGGTATGGTTACGATATACATCGGAGCAATAACCCAGTGAACATTAAAAGCATATATAACTACAAAAACAAAACCAACCAATGTTATGAATACTATGTTAATCAACATCGTCATTAATTTCTCTGTATCCATTCTAACTTTCTGGATTTTACCTAGAGTCTCGCCACTTCGTTCGTCTTCAAATGTGCTGTAGGGAAGTTCAAGTGAGTGGGCGATACCGTCAGCATACATCTTTGCCCCCATTTTTTGAATTATAGTATTTGTGTAAAAGTCCTGGAAGTTTTTTGCCACACGTGATACAAAAGCTACTCCTACAGCAAGCAAGAGTAAACCACCTACGCCTTTTATGAATTCCTGATATGTGTAAGCGTCAAATTTAGTAGCATAGCTGTCTATTATATGACGGAAAATAAGCGGATCCAATAATGAAAAAGTCTGATTGATGGCCGCTAAAAACAATGTTAGTAATAAAACCTTCCAATAATTTTTAAGATATGAATATAGTATGTGCATGGGGGTATTATAACATATACAAAAAATCTTTTTTTAAAGACAAAAAAGTATAACAAGTTGTAATGAGGAGGCGGAGAGATCGCGAGTACGCTTTTCGAACCTTACAGGTTCTGTACACCTTTCGCGTATTTTGAAATTATCATTTCAAAATACAAGCTCAAGGTTTTCTCATCTCACACGCAAATGAAGCAGTTCATTTGCTCGCCTCCCAAAGCTTTTTGCT
>JAYTNB010000016.1:0-4554 GCA_043748495.1 bacterium
TCCTAAACCAGTTTTTTTATTTGAAAAGTTAAAAATATTTGAAATAAAAGAATTCGGCAAAGAAAAAAATCATTTAGAAATTATTTTCTTAAATAGTAAAAAGCGTCCAGTCAAAGCCATTATGTTTTTTAAAACTAGAAGTGATTTTGGAAATATGCTTGAAATAGCAAGCATTATAGACCTCGTAGCTTGTTTTGAAGAGAGCTTTTTTGCTAACAGAAGAGAGCTACGTTTGCGAATAGTTGATATTTTATAGGTTTATCTGTAACAGACTACAGTTTGTTGCGATCGAAACTAGTATCCTATCAAAATTCATGGTATATTACGAATATGAATACTATCATTATTCCACAATCAATATCTAAAAAAGGTGACCTTGTTGTACTCTCACGCAAAGACTATGAGGATCTTTTTCGATCGTCTTCTATTTCTAAAAAAGATTGGGTTTATGAAAAAGACGTTTCTAAATACATACAAAATAGAATAAACAAAGCAGAAACTGAATTTAAAAAAGGTAAAGCCATAAAATGGCAAGCAAAATAGTATTATGTATGAAATTTATTTTGGAACTGCGGTAAAGAAAGATTTAAAAAACTTACCTAAAAATATTTCAGATAAAGTTGAATCAGTTTTTACTATTTTGTCCAAAAACCCATTACTCGGAGATGCATTAAAAGGAGAATTTTTAGGTTATTTATCTTATCATTTTAAATATAAAAATACAGAGTATAGAATTATTTACGAAATAAAAGAAAAAGAACTAATTGTCCTAATTATTTTAGTTGGTAGTCGTGAGAATATTTATAAGCAGTTGAAGAGGAGAGTATAAGAAATTTTCTTGTGTTATAATATTACTATGCAGATAATTAAAATATACACAGACGGTTCATCGCTTGGTAATCCAGGAAATGGAGGTTATGGAGTAACGATAATAGAAAATCAAAAGGTTATAAAAGAACTCGGTGGTTTTGAAGAACAAACTACAAACAATAGAATGGAGTTGCAAGCAGTAATTACAGCATTAGAATTTTGTAATAAAAATGATAATAAAAATTATGAATTCGTGATTTGTACTGATTCAAACTACGTTCTCTCTGGTGCAACAATCTGGATACATGGTTGGGAGAAAAATGGTTGGAGGACAGCCAATAAAAAAGAAGTTCTAAATCAAGATTTATGGAAGATTCTCATTAGTAATTTAAGAAAATGTAAAAGTAAAGTAACTTTCCAAAAAGTTAAAGGTCATAGTGGGGAAGAGTTCAATGAGAGAGCGGACTTTATCGCTACTTCTTTTTCAAGTACAAAAAGATGCGAAAACATGAAATAATAATAATTTTTATATTAATTTCAATTTCATTTATACGTTTTTTCTTTTTCTTAGATAAGCCAGAAATTATCTATATACAAAATACAAATAAAACCATCTTAGTCGATGGTTTTATCGTTGATGTCCCTGACATAAGAATAAAAGATCAAAGACTCGTTTTCAAACCCAAAGAAAGCGCGACCAATATTTTATTAGTTATACCAAAAGACACAGTATTTTCTTATGGGGATGAATTGTCTGTGCAAGGACTCCTAGAAAGTCCCGAGAATTTTGTTACTAAACAGGAACGTATTTTTAATTATAAGAGATACTTAGCAAATAAAGATATATATTTTATAATCAGAAATCCTGATATAAAAATCATTTCAAATGACAACGGTTCGTCTATTAAAAAAGTTTTGTTTAAGATACGAAATTATTTTATTGATCGTATGGATATGATTCTAAAGTCACCAGAGTCAGATCTGGCTAATGGTCTACTGTTGGGGGCTCGTGGAGGATTTACTAAAGAGCAAAACGATAAATTTATAAATACTGGAACGATACACATAACAGCCTTATCGGGCTACAATATCTCTATTGTAGCTGAATCTCTTATTAGTGTTTTCGTTTTGTTTTTCAATGTTACACTTGCGACAGTCTTTTCTTTTTTGGGTATTGTGCTTTTTGTAGTCATGTCAGGAGGCAGTGCTACATCTATTCGTGCAGGAATTATGGCTTCAATTTTATTTCTAGGCAAGATAACTGGCCGTCTCTACGATGCAAAAAGAGCTCTGTTTATAGCACTACTTTTAATGTGTGTTTATGATTTACGAATAGTCACAGATATTTCTTTTCAATTGTCATTTATTGCAACCTTTGGTCTAATATTTATAACTCCAAAGATTGAACCGATTTTTATGTGGGTAACAAATAAATTACAATTACGACAAATGATTGCAACGACGATCGCCTGTACTATCGCAGTATTGCCGATGCTACTTTATACAACTGGTATTTTTTCTGTTGTTTCGATTCCAGCCAATATTTTGATTTTGCCTGTTATCCCTATTACTATGTTTCTAGCATTTGTCGCTTGTGTCTTGTCTTATATCTATTTACCGCTTGGTTTCGTTTTCGGTTATCTGGCGAACCTACCACTGTCTTATATTATAAAAATCATTGATTTCTTTTCTAATCTATCTTTTGCTAGTACTGTCGTTCCTAGTTTTCATTTGCATTTTATGATCATTGCTTATATTTGGATTCTTTGGTGGGTTTTTCGTAAAGATGATATAATATAAATATGAATAAATATGAAATTAAAAATTTTAAGATACCTGTTTTAAAAGGTATTAGCGAAAAGAGTATACAAGAGCATCTAAAACTTTATTCCGGTTATGTAAACAATTCGAATTTGGTTTTAGAAAAAATAAATGAGTTGAGTTCAGATGTTAAAGAGAATAGTTATGTTATAGCAGAATTGCAAAGACGTTTTTCTTTTGAGTTTAATGGTATGCGTAATCATGAATATTATTTCGCAAGTCTTGAGGGTGGGGCAGAGTCTCTAAAAGATGATTCAGAATTTAAAAAACAATTAGAAAAACAATATTCTCACTTCGAATCGTTTATCAATATTTTTAAAAATCTCGCTATGACACGTGGTATAGGCTGGGCAGTTTTATATTGGGATAATAAAACACATCATCTCACTTGTGCTTGGGTAGACGAGCAACATCTAGGTCAATTAAATGGCTTGCAACCAGTACTGATGTTAGACATGTGGGAGCACTCATATGTAGCTGACTATATGCCTTCTGGCAAAAAGCAATACGTAGAGGACTTTTTTGAAAATCTAAATTGGTCTGTAATAGAGGAAAATTTTAATAAAGTACAAAAATAAAAATCTCCAGAAGCAAGGCTTCTGGAGATTTTTATTTAATGATTCCTGCTTTTTTTAGAACTGCATAAGCACCGTGTTTATTTATTGTTTTGATTGCTTGTGTCGAGATTGTAAGAGGGAAGTACTTCTTTAGTTCAGGAACGTAAACACGTTTCTTTTGGAGGTTAGGGTATTTGCGTACCATTCCTGTTGGGTTGAATTTAGTAGCACGAACTACGTTAGAGTAGCCTCCTGCCATAATTGAACCCTTTTTAGTTATTTCACATACTTTGGCCATTTGTGTTGTTATGCTATCATAAAGGTTATGCAAATGCAAGTTATAGATAGTATCTTTTATGTCGCCGTCCTTATTATGTCGGTTGTTGCTCATGAATACGCTCATGGTTATGTTGCGTACAAAAGGGGTGACAATACCGCCAATAGTTTAGGGCGCTTAACTCTAAATCCACTAAAGCATTTAGATCCCGTTGGTTCTGTTATAGTTCCATTATTCTTAGTTTTGTCTGGAGCTGGTTTTGTTATTGGCTGGGCGAAACCCGTGCCTTATGATCCTCGCAATCTAAAAGGTAAAAAAGATGAAGCTCGTGTGGCTATCGCGGGTGTTGTTGTCAATCTGTGCATCGCTTTATTTTTCGGATTGATTTTACGATTTTTACCAATATTGAATCCTGAATTTATCCTTAGTGCAGAGCAAGGCGGGGGACTTTTTAAGATACTGATTATAATAGTTATTACAAATATAAATCTAGCTGTTTTTAATCTCATACCGATACCACCACTTGATGGATCGAAAGTTCTTTTTTCTTTCTTGCCTCACAGTTTACGTTATGTACAAAATTTCCTCGAACAATACGGTTTCTTTGTTCTTATCTTTTTTATTTTCTTTTTATGGAAATACGTCGCACCAGTTGTCAGTATTATATTCTCACTTATTACTGGTATGTAATTCGTTGCAGAAAAATATTTAAATATATAAATTTAAACAATAAATTAAAAGCTAAAAAACTGACGAGTAACCTATCTACAACTAAAAAAGGCCCGAGGGAGACTACCTTCATACGAAGATAAGCTTTCTCGGGCCTTTATTATTCTTAAGTGCGCCTTAATAAATAACAGTTACTATAAATCTATATAGTTAAATAACAAATTTGTCAGTTTTTTTAAATTAATTTCCTTCATAAAGCTTTATCGCAATACAAAAATAAACTAATGACATTGATTTATTTTTATTATATCCTAACCCATCATAAAATACAAATTATCAACACAAATTTTCATTGCTTTCGACCAAAAAAATGTTAAAATATATACATGTTTTCGAAACTGAAGATAATTTATTTCTATA
>JAYTNB010000017.1:0-14798 GCA_043748495.1 bacterium
TTTCAAATAAAAAAACTGGTTTAGGATTACTCATACTAAATGGTGATAACCGAGCGATGACTTCGTAGTGTTTTTGGTCAACATCATCGAGAGATAGCGTTGTGTCTATATTGTAATCTATAACTTCCTCATATATTTCTTTGCTATTTTCAATAATATTTTTATGAGCATTGTTTAAATTCTCTTCTAGAAAGTGGATTTCTTCATTACTAACAGAAAAACCACCAGCTTGTTTATGTCCTCCAAAATTAATAAAACTCTTTTCTATTTTACTCATTATGTCGACTAAATTTACATCACCGAAACTGCGACAAGAACCACGAATAACATCATCCCCTCCCCAAACAAAAGCTGGTCTTTTATAAACTTCGGTTATTTTACTCGCAACTATACCCAGAACGCCGACCTTCCAACTTGGATTACCTATCACAACAATAGGCATCAGATTTTCTTCAATTAATTTCTTATCTAGATTTTTTCTAATATCCTTCATTATGTGAGCTACATTTGTTTTACGGTCAGTGTTTATTTTTTCAACGAAATCGGCGAGAGTTCTAGACTCAATCGGATCTATGGTTGATAATAATTCAAATGCACGCATCGGAGAATCCATACGTGAACAAGCGTTGAGACGTGGAGCTAATGTAAAAGTTATATCTTCTTCATTTAAAGTCTGGATAGAAACTTTTGCTTTTCGAAAAATATCGACAAGCCCGAGTCTCTTACTTTTCTGTAAAACTTTCAGACCATAAAATGCGAGAACTCTATTTTCTCCTAAAAGTGGTACTTGATCAGCGAGAGTGGCCAGACCTACCATATCGAGCAACCATTTCTCCCAACCATTTGGTAAATCTAAATCTTTTTCATATTTTTTTGTATATGCACAAACAAGCTTGAAGGCTAATGCTGATCCACAAAGTCTGTCGTCTGGATAGTGACATGCTTCTTGTTTTGGATTAATAATAGCATATGCATTTGGCAATAAATCCTTGTTATTTATATCTTTTTTGGGCAAGTGATGGTCAGTAACAATTATATCTATACCATTCTCACAAGCAAGAGCTATCTCTTCTATGGCTGTTGTTCCTAAATCAAAAGTGATTATTAAATTTACTTTTTCTTTTATAAAATTATTTACAGCATCTGTGTTTAAACCATAACCTTCATCGTGTCGGTCTGGTATATAAATAGAAAAATTTTCATAATTTATTTTTTTAAAAAAATCATTCATTATAACTGCCGCTGGGATACCATCACAATCATAATCACTATAGATAACTATTTTTTCTTTTTTGGAAATAGACTCTTGGATACGAGTACAAGCCTTGTCCATATCTTTGAGCAAGAATGGATCGTGTATATGTTTCTCATATGATGGATTTAAAAAAACGTCTTGTTGATTTTTATCAAGAAAACGATTTTTAAAAAGTATAGCTAAAAGTTCCTCTACCTCCATAATTATTTTAGAGCCTTTATACCCGGCAAGCTTCCTTTAGCTAGAAATTCGAGCGTAGCGCCTCCTCCTGTTGAAACGAAACCTAATTTATCCTCGAGTTTTAACTTTGATATTAGAGCAACGGTATCACCACCACCGATGATGCTATCAGCTTTTGATTTTTGAATTAATTTAAGTATTTTTTCTGTCGCACTACCACTACCGTCTTCGTATTTACCCAGTGGGCCATTCCATAAAATAAATTTAGCTTCATTTATGAGTAAAGCTAGATTCTCTAAACTTTTTTCTCCGATGTCAACTATACATTCATTCTCTTTAACTTCTGAAGCCAGAGTATTATATCTTTTTTTACCAGAAGTTACTTCAACATCAATCGGTAATAATAAATTTCTATATTTTGTAATTGATGCTAAATGGAATTTAGTATCGTCAACAAGCGACGTGCCGACTTCGTAACCTTTCATCTTAAAAAAATCATTAGCTAGTGCCCCACCTATAAACATAGTGTCTGTTGAGCGTATGAACTTTTTAATTAGAGGGATTTTTGTTTCGAACTTTGCCCCACCTAGAATAAATAAAAAAGGATGAACAGGATTAAAAGCCTTTGATAGGTGGTCTATTTCGTACATCATAACAAAACCAGCATAACCTTTTAAATATTTTGTAATCCCAGAGATTGATCCGTGGGCACGGTGAGAAACAGAAAAAGCATCATTTACATACAGATCTCCATAGCGAGAAAGTGCTCGAGAAAAAGAAGGATTGTTTTTCATCTCACCTTCTTCACGACGGATATTTTCAAGTAATACAATGTTACCTTTAGTTAGTTTTTTTAGAGCATCTTCTGTTGCGTCTGAAAATAAAGAACTTTCAATAAAAACAACGCTAGGGATGTATTTTTTCAGACGTACAGCTATAGGCTTTAGACTTTCGCGACCATCAGAACCCAAGTGAGCAAGCAGTATCACTATCGCTCCTTTTTTTTGCAAATATTCTATAGTCTCTAAGGATTTTTTAATACGGAAGTCATCTATTATGATTCCATTTTTCATTGGTACATTGTAATCAACTCGAACTAAAACTTTCTTTCCATTCAGACTTTCTATATCTTTTATTGTTTTCATAATTTACGAATTAATTATTAAGTTAAATTTCTTAGGATCTAGACTATCGCGACCAACAAGAAGTCCAGAGGCACCTCCCTCTGCTAAAAATAGTTTTGAATTTTGTGGGTTTACAGATCCACCATATAAAATAGGAATATTCAAAGCGATAGTATTGCCATACATATCCGAAAGTATTTTTTTAATAAAAATTTTGATTTCTATAAATTCATCGACACTTGCCTCTCGCACAGCACCGAGACCTATGGCCCAGATAGGCTCATAAGCAATAGAAATATTTTTAATTTGGGTCTTTGAAATGTTTTTTAGACTTTCTATCAATTGTTCTTTTATGTATGCTAAATAGAAACCATTGTGATCCCGGTGATTTTCGCCAATACATAAAATAGCATTCATTTTATTTTTTAAAAGTAAATTTATTTTTGTATTTACAATTTCATTTGTATCACCGTCTTTTCTTACTTCTGAGTGCCCTACTAAAACAGTAGAGACTCCAGCGTCTCTTAACATAGAAACAGAAACTTGTCCGGTAAAACCACCCGAAGTTTCTGTAAAAACATTCTGTGCTCCAAGTATTATTTTTTTAGTCTTGTGTTTTTTTGCTAAATAGAGATAAGTATAAGGCATACAAACAATGACACTGGCATTTTTTGCTTTTGTTGCATTTATTAAAGTTTGTTTCCAAATATTTTCTGCTTCTTTAAGAGATGACGGATTCATCTTCCAGTTAGCAATTATAAGCTTTTTTGGCATAAAGCCATTATACCACAAAAACCCCTAATTTACTCTATCTCTTTCCAGCTTGAAACATTATAAGATCCAGACGGCCCACTTGAAAAATTGGCATTGGCAAGGCCACTATCATAAGTTATGGTCGCATTATTGCTTAATGAGATATTATAAGCAGTCAAAGACTTTGCTCCAGCATTGTTTGAAACATTTATTGTTCCATTGGCTGCATACAAAATAACAGCTCCGGCATTGTTTTGTAAATTAATAGCACTTGAAGAATTTGAAGTGGTTAGTATCATAACATAGCTACCGGTTGTACCAGAACCTGCAAAAGTCACATTGTTACCTATAGTTACTGTTCCATCGGCAACAATTAAACCTTCTGCACTACCGTAACCAGAAGCAAGTCTAACTGTTGCATTATTGTCAATATTTATATTTCCTGTGACCCACAAAGTACCACTGATAGTTAATGTTGCATTATTTTGAACAGATAAATCTCCAGATATTTTTTTAGGTCCGATAGTTCCATTGCTACTATTTAAAGAATAATTCCCATTTATAACTCCTCCAGCCTCTGCTGCATCCTTCCAGTCAATTATATTTTGATCAGAAATCGGCATATCGACAGAAACAGGATCTGCCAGCGTCGTATTGCAAGTTTTGTTATTACCACTACCAGTCTGGCAATAATTTGTACCACGAATTGTTGAACTATTTATAGTATGAGAATATGCATTACCAGTTGTCCCAGTACCGATAGTTATACCGCTAATGAGACCAGTCAAACCACCGATATAAAGACTAAAAAATCCATCGATAGTACTTGGACTATTATTACTCCAAACTCCTGCACTAGTTGCTATCTTGCTTGCACCACTTACGTATCCATTTGCATTTCCTCCTAAAACATAATAATTTGAAGCATTGGTTGAACTATCTAAAACTATCCAATAAGTTGTCCCCGCATCCAGTTGAGGATTGGTCGTAAATGTTACATTAACCCAACCATAAGTAGTAGACACACTAGATGCCGATAATGTACCTGTTGTTTTAACAGTAGAAGAAGGACTTCCACTCGAATCAGTTTTTATATTAACAGTTATGTTTGATGGGGTGCCTACTTTTTTAATATAAAGCTGTACTTTATTTACAACTTCATCTGTACTTATTTGGAAACTCTGGCCAAAGTCTTGGGTACTGTTTGCATTACCAAATGATACATTGTATGCTGGCGTCCCTGTACCATTTGATTGATCTGAGGTAAGTGTTGCAGAATTGGCAGAGGTCGCACTACCTGTTATAGAACCAGTGCCTGTTATGGGACCATTAGAATAAACACTACCGATGACGCTTGAACCATTGCTCATAGTAAATCCTCCTTTTCCATTCTGGACACCATAACTAAAAGACACACCGACACCAGTTGTAACAGTTAATTTAACATTGCGTTCATTTGAACCTCTATCCCCTAATGAAACTATCTCTTTTTGACTTGAAGAAATATCGGTAATAGTTGTTGTTGTGCTAGTTGATCCTAAGACAATACTTTCACTCGCACTAATTTGTTTACTATTTCTTATTCTATACAGTGCATCCTCTACTCCAGATTCTGCTAAATAATAAGCATTTTTAGAATTAAAGTTTGTCCCTGCGATTTTAAATTCACGTAAAGTTGGTGTCATGATACCGACAAGGATGGTTAAACTTATAAATAAGAAAAATATTACAACAATCATCATCGCTGCACCACCGTTTAAATTATTTTTGTAAAATTTTTGTTTTTTCATATTAATATGAGCCTCTTAGAATAATAGTGTTGTAGAAATTTGCTGTTGCAATGGTTGTACTGCCTGTGTTTTGTAAAGTCATTTCTATTTTAACAGCTTCACCTTCTACTGTAGTGATACGTCTGACTATAAAAGAAGTGATGTCTACTTTTTGACCGAGCAAATTACCAACTAAAACATCGTCTTCATATAAATTTAAATCTCCATTTGAAACATTAAATTTTTCAATTTTAGCAACATTACTTGAATTTGTACTATTTAATTGCAGAGTACCAAAAGAAGAATTTAAAACACTATTAGTTGTATCTATGTTTTTAGCTTGTCTTATCTCACGTGACATACGCTCCATGGCACTTGCTCCACTTTCGGCTAAGTTGCTGTTGATACGAGAACGGTTAAAAGAACTCAGAACAACAAGAAAAGAATTTATAACCAAGACAGATAAAGTCCCAAAAATCGCAAGATAAACTATTGCTTCTATTAAGCTATAACCTTTGTTTTTTTTCATATTAATTAAAAATATCACTCATATAAAAACTTAAATCTTTTGATGTCATTGTATTCGAAGAATTATTCCAAGAAACATTTATGTTTACCTTTTTTGTCCGAGCATCGAGAGTCCCACCTGAAGTAGTTATATCATCATTACTATCACGATTAACAGCTGTTACAACTATAGTTCGTGTAAAAATAGAATCGATAGTTGACGCTGTTGTTGAAAGTGACCATTTGTTTGTTGTTGTATCAAAAGATAAATAGTACGTTGTACCAACAGTTAAAGATGAAATATCAGTCCATAAATTATCCCGAATAGATTTTACAGCTTCAGCCCCCTCTTCAAGTAAAGTGGTTGCTTGCGTTTGTTTTAAAGCTTGATTTGAAAGTTGGACACCTTTGGACGCAGAAGACACGAGAGCAAAAATAGAAGTTGAGATAATTGCACAAGCAATTATTATTTCAATTACAGAGAATCCTTTTTTATTTTTTAAAAAAAATTTCATAATTAATTTGAACTAACACTTCCTGTTTTAAATATTGTAATTGTTTTTTGATTTGTTACATCAGAAACAAGCTGTATTGTTATTGTACCATAATTTATGGTATCACCGGTTAAACGAGTAAACAAAATATCACTTCCACCACCATTTAAACTATATCCTCCACTGCTTGGTATATTTACTGCACTATCAAAAGTAACTACTATATTACCAACTGCTCCATTTGTATAACTAGGTCCTATAAAATAAGTGATATTTGTAGATGTTATGTGTATACCATAATTTTTAGAATTCAATGATGCAACTGTGTCATTACGAGCTGTATTAATAAGAGAAACAATATCGGCTGTTGTGTTGTTTAAAATTCTATTATTTCTAAATTTAGATAAAGATGGGAAAATTACAGCAGAGAGAACAACAAGAATACTTATCACTATTAACAACTCTATGAGAGTAAATCCTTTTTTAATCATACTATTTAACATTATCCATTACAGAATAAATTGGTGAGATCATAGATATAGCAAAAAATCCAACTGTTCCACCAATAAAAACCATCAATAATGGTTCGATAATCGTTGAAAGGTCTTTGGTTTTATTATCAACTTCATTTTCATAAAAAGTAGCGATGTTTAGAAGCATGGCTGCTAGATTACCAGTTTCTTCTCCCACTTCCATCATCTCACCAACCATCACAGGATAAAGCTTTATATTGTCTTTAAACGCTCCTGAGAGTGGTAGCCCTTTCTGGATATTTTCTATCCCTAGAGCGACAACTTTTTTATAATAAATGTTTTGTAGGACTTCAGAAGTAATAGACAATGCTTGTGACATGTCGAGTCCTGAACCCAAGAGCGAAGAGAGTGTCCGAGTAGTGCGAGCAGTATTAACTTCTTTGACAATTGTTCCGATAACGGGCAATCTTAAAATAAGAAAATCAAAATATTTTTGAGTGAACTCTGCTTTAGCAAAAGCATATAAACCACCAAAAAGTGCTATGAGTATCCCAAAGAGCAGGAATGGATGGTCTGCTGCGAAGTCTGAGATAGTAATAACAAACTGTGTACTTGCTGGTAATTTTGTCCCCATATCTTTAAAAGTTTTAGTGAGTGTCGGAACAACAAACATAAGCATTAGAACTCCAATAATTAAAATAACTCCTAAAATAATCGATGGATACATCATGGCACTTTTTATTTTCTTATTTAGATCAAAAGATTTCTTCAGTGTCATACCTATTTCAGATAAAACATGAGGTAGATTTCCAGACTCCTCTCCTGCTTTGACCATAGCTACGAAAATACTATCAAATGTTTTCGGGAATTTATTCAACCCCGCAGATAATGTTTCACCACCATTTACAGTAGCGATTACACTTTCTAAGATAGTTGTCATGTATTTATTCCCTGCTTGTTTCGTTAGGATTTGTAATGCTCGAGTTAAAGGTAGCCCAGCAGAAAGCATCCCACTTAAATTATTAGTAAAAATCATTTTCTCAGATAGAGAAATAGACTGAAAAAAATTTATATCGAATATTGATTTTTTATCTCCTTCTTTTGCTGGAATGATATATAAAGCTACAGAACCATCTTTGTTTAATTCATGAGCCAGAGTAAATTGATCGTTGGCATCTTGATAACCTTCGATTATTTTGCCATCTTTGGTTTTTAATTTATATTTAAATTTCATATTATTCTGAAACAACACGCAGAACTTCCTCTGTTGAAGTTATTCCTTGAACTGCCATAAATAAACCGTCTTCGAGCATTGTCATCATCCCTTCTTTTTTTGCTTGTTTTTCTATTTCATCCGCTCCTGCCCCTTTTAAAATAAGCTCCTTGATTGAACTCGTCACTGAGAGAACTTCATGCATTCCTATACGTCCCACATAACCATTGGCACTTTCTTTTCCAGCTTTTGGTTTATAAAAAGGAATAGTTTTCCACGTTGCGTCAGGTTTAACTATTTTCTCATCAATGATAAATTTAAGCATGCGATCCAAGTCTGTTATTTTCTCTAAAGACTCCAACTCACTTTTACTTAAAAAGTATTCTTCTTTGTCAGAAGTTAATTTACGTATCAAACGTTGACCAATAATAGTTCTAACTGTCGAGACTATTAAAAATGGCTCTACTCCCATGTCTATCATACGTGGTATCGCACCGGCAGCACTGTTGGTGTGGATAGTTGATAGAACCAAGTGACCAGTAAGACTTGCATTGACTGCAAGTTGAGCTGTTTCAGTATCGCGGATTTCTCCAACCATTATTATGTCTGGATCCTGACGTAGAAGCGTACGTAAGCCATTTGCAAATGTTAGACCTATTTCTGATTTAGTTTGAGTTTGATTAATACGATTCATCTGATACTCGATTGGATCTTCGATAGTAGAAATATTTACATCTGTTGTATTTAGTATATCGAGCATTGTGTATAGAGTTGTTGTTTTACCAGAACCAGTTGGACCAGTTGCGAGTAACATCCCGTCACGCTTTTTCATACCATTGTGTATACGCTCGAGGGCCTCTCCATGGAAACCAAGTCCTTCAAGTGAAAAACCTTTTGAATTCTCACGCAATATTCTAATAACAATTTTCTCTCCAAAATAAGTAGGTAGTGTTGAAACACGAAAAGAAACTCTTTGAGAGTCATCAACAATCTTGAAACGTCCGTCTTGTGGTAACCTCTTTTCATCAAGTTTTAAATTCGAAAGTACTTTTATACGAGCAGCCACACCTGGGGATGTATCACGAGGTAGTACCATAGCGTCGTGAAGTATACCATCGATACGATAACGAATGATGAGAGATGTTTCTCCTGGTTCTATGTGTATGTCGGATGCTCCACTGATGATTCCATGAGATATCAGAGTATCGACAATTTTAACAATCGGTACATCAGAAGCTAATTCTTTTAAATCTTTATCTGATTTATTTTCGCCACCATCTTCATCGACTATATTACCATCGAGCATCGGTTTGACATTGGCACCTTCTTTTTTGATTATGTCAGCGAGATCAGCTTGTAGACTCTTTTTATAAAAAAGCAAAGCTTCTTTTATCGATTCATCATCAGTTAAACGAGGGATGACTTTAATCCCAACTTTCTTTTTTATAAAATCGATAACTGCCAAGTTATCAGAATCAGTCATAGCAACTTCTAGACCTTTAGAAGTCTTTTTATAAGCAATGATATTATTGATACGAGCAATAGGTTCTGGAACAAGCATTAAAACATCAGGATCTATAGCCACACCTTTCAAGTCAATATAATTAATACCTAATATTTGTGATTTTATTCGAGCTAGATCTTTGTTTGTTATTTTCCCCAAGGAAACAAGAACATCACCAATACTTTGGCTTTTTTCTTTAGCTTGTTTTTGTGCATTTTCTAAATCAACCGGATTAACAAGTCCAGACTTTTTTATAAGATCTATTACTGATTCTTCGTCTGTGTGCATATAATTTATTATACCACAAGAAAATTTTTAAGATAATTTTTCTTCGTTATAAAACTTATTGTTCAAGTATAAAACAACAACAAAGAGTGCGGTGGTTAGCGCCATTACTGGAATAGTTACATAACCGAATTCATGAACATAGCGAGCATTGCAAGTGACAGCATTTATAGCGTCTGAGGCACAAGGCAAATTAGACTCCCCTCCATTTTCTACATAGACATGATAAATAGCTATAAATATTTCTATAAATGCTAAAAACGTACCAATAATTATTAAATAATTTTTCTTTATATACAATGCTAATCCAAAAAATAAAGCTTGCGGATAAATAAAAAATCGCTGTATAACGCAAAGCTCGCATGGTGGATAACCGATTACATCAGAATAGAATAAAGACAAAACGAGTCCAGACAAAGCTATCAGGAAAGAAAATAAAATAGTATTTTTCTTAAAAAAAGAAAGTGTATAATTTTCTTTTTTACGCAAGAAAATTAAATTAAAAACTATATATACTATAGTAAACTGCAAAAGCACAGTACCGAGCGCTAGTATATAATTAAAAGTTTCTATATATGCGGGCATATTATTGTGGTAGAGTGAAACCGATTTGTTGTGCTAGAACTTCGAGTGAAACTTTACCACTCATAGATGCACCAACTGGAAATTTCCATTTATCACCTTCAATGACTGGATCGTTCACACTCTTAACAGAGAAATTTTTATTATCAGCAAAAATCCAAGTTTTCTTACCATTTTCTGATGCTACTGTTTTACAGACCTCGTTTTCTCCTTCGATACCAGGTGCCGGTAAACAAACAATTGGCTTTGTATCAGTTGACGCAACTACAACACCGTTTTTAAAATGCCAAGTTGGGTAACCTTCTATTTTTTTATCTTTACAGATTTGAGTTTGGTCTTTGTTTGTAGTTGAACATTCTATATAAGGTAAATACTGTTTGGAAGATCCAAATAATTCTTTTTGTTCCTGACAATGAGGACACCAAAATGCTCCGTAGAATTCTGCCCCTTCTGTTTTAAGTGCTTGAGCAAAGCCGTCTAATTTTCCAGGCTTAACATTCTTCTTACCAACATAACCTAAAATACCTACTAATACGACCACGCAAACGATAAATAATATAAATTGTGTTTGTTTTGATTTCATAGTCCTATTATACCATAAACACACAAAAGACAAATAAAAATCACAAGTCTGACTTGTGATTTTTATTTGCCTTAGTCTCTATGAATTAAAGGTTTATTTCTTGTGGTGGTTCTTGTAAATAATCCCCTCCATAAAAAATCCCGTTCTTTTCGTATTCGTACTTTTTACCATCTGGACTTGTTTTTAAAGACAATATTTCATATTGAGAAACATCTGACTTTGTATTACCATTGGGCCAGTATTTATAATTCTTTATTAACTCATCTTTTCTTTCTGGTTCTCTATCTATAGATTGTTTTAAATAAAGAGCGTTTTCATATTTCTGAATTTTAGAAGAAAAATTATAATAAATATTTGCAATTTCTTTTATTTCAGAAACTATACTTGAATCCTTTCCGGCTAATTTTTCTGCCATACTAATAAGAGTTAAGTCTTCATGCTGATCAAACTTCCAACTACCTCGTAGTTTAGTTATATCTTCTATAGTTGATCTTCTTTCCTCTTTTTTTTGATCTAATGTAAGATTTTCATATTTTTCAGAATTTTTAATCATACCTATAGCTCGATCAAATTCCTTAAAATTATCTTCTGGAACAGAATCAAAAACATCTTTTACTTTTTTATGATACTCTTCTGCTAATTCTTTTTGTTTTTCTTTAACTTTTTCTACAAAAGATTCTATTTCTTCAAAACTTTCTGGTTCTTTTATTTCAAAGCTCTCACTTTCTTTATTACCCTCTACTCCTTCAATCTTCTCTTTTGTTTCTTTATTTACACTTTCTATTTTTTCATCAACTTCTTTTGTTTTCTCTGAAAGTTCTTCGCTTGAGCCACCCAAGTTTTCTACGCTTGCAATTTGTGAAGGTGTATTTTCTGTAACTTCATTTACTTTTTCTGAAAGTTGAGCGAGTTTTTCATTGCCGAGTTTTACAATATCCTCATGACCCATTAATTCTGCATCTTCGACAAACTTTTGTATATCTTCTGGTTTTTCTAAACCACTTAGTTCTTTTGTTAGTAATTCTTTTTCGTTATTTTGATTCATATAATTAATTATTATTTGTTAATCCTAAACTGTCCCTGATTGCATTCACTTTCTGACTTTCCAATTCTTTAATATAACCTTTAATAATTTCATTTCTTTCTTTTGAAAGTCCTTCTAGTTTAACCATAGCCTCATTATAAATCTCTTCTATTTTATTTGCTTGTTCTTCGGGTGTCATGACTGCATTATACCCCCCCCTCGATGTTACAGTCAAGACAAAATCCTCCAGAAGCAAGGCTTCTGGAGGATTTTGTTATTAGTACTTTAACTATTCCGCTTTCTTTTCATTATTGTGCCCGTGAGCATCGACTTCGTATGATGTGTTTTGTGCTTCAAAGAAGTTCACTAGTTCGAAAACATCAGTTGATGTAGCCATCCATTTAGCAGGGTTGGTAACATTGAAATGTGTTTCAAGACCAAGTTCTTCGAGACGTCGGTCAGCGACGTATTGAACGTATTGGTTCACATAGTCAGCATTGAGTCCGAGTATTCCCTTCGGGAACAAGTCCTTGTTATATGCTACTTCTAATTCAACACCCTCTATAACTATGTCACGGATTTCTTTAGCAAAGTCGGCTGTTAAAATCTCCGGATTCTCTTCAAGGATTGTATGGATCAAGTTGATACCGAATTTAAGGTGTAATGACTCATCACGAATAACCCAGTTGATCATCGAACCTAAATTACGAAGTTGGTTACGTTGACGGAAAGAAAGTGCTACCATGAAACCTGAGTAGAACCAGACTCCTTCCATAACTATATTTGTAGCAACGAGGTTACGAACAAAGTCTTTCTTCCCTTCAGCTGTTTCAATATCTAAACTTTTTTCAGTCATCCGAACCAAATACTTTTTAATAAAATCTTCTTTGAGTCTCATTGACTCTGTGTCCAAATGCACATTGTAAACCTTTTCACGATCAAGCGGAAAAGTTTCGAGGACGTACTCGAAAGAAACACAGTGGTTAGCTTCTTCAAACATTTGCTTTGCTAAATATAGGTGACATTCTGGACTTTTAATGTACGGGTACACACCGAGCGCAAGTGACCGGTTCACGATCAACTCTCCAGGATTAAAGAATGCCATTAGGAATTCTACAGCGTGACGTTCATCCTCAGTCATGGCTTTCCAGTCTACGAGGTCCTCGCCGAGTGCTATCTCGTGAGGGAACCAGGTATTACGGACAGCTTGATTATATAATTCATAAGCCCATTTGTATTTCATTGGGTGGAGGTTCATGTCCTCTGGTGATGCTTTTCCTAAAATCATATATTTTCGGAGCCGAGCAAATTATTTTGCGAGCTTATGGTCTGGTGACTTACCCCGAGGACCTAAGCGAGCAATATAATTTGCGAGGCTTTATTAATTTTTAATAATTAACCATTTTTATTTTAATAATAATTACTGGCAACTTTCACACAAAAACTTATCGTTTGGATCTTCGGGTAAACAGATGTGACTCGCTTCTTCTTTTTCATTTACCATTAATTTTGCCATATCAGAAACTTGTACATTTTTTGGCAGTGGCTCGAGTCCGTCTAATGCATGGGCTTCTTTATGTTCGGCGACAGTTTCAACAACGGCTGTTTTGAGGGCTGCAAATCCACGTCGTCCACCCATTGCTTCAGATTTATTGACTTTAACTGTTGATTGCTCAGCACTATGACGAGGCTTCATATGTAGGTAGTAGGTAGTTTTGAGTCCCCTGTCCCAAGCACTTGTGTAGATATTCATAATCTCGTCGATGTCGCGGATGTCTAGATACATATTACGAGAGATTCCCATGTCTACCCATTTCTGAGCGCGAGCTGCAACTTCGATATATGCATAAGGTGAAACAGCGAAAGATGTTTTATAAATTCTTTTAATTTCATCAGGGATTTCAACAATAGATTCTATGTCCCCATGGTGTTCTAGTATTTGTTCACGGACTTTCTCCCATAAGTTTTCTTTTTGTAATGCAGAAACTAGATTTGGATTTATCTCTAAATATTTACCAGAGATTTTATTACGAGAGAACATTTGAGCGAACCTCGGATCAATACCAGGACTAGTTCCAGCAACGAGCCCTATGTTGGCATTCGGGGCGATAGCTAGTAGCGTCGCATTGCGTATTCCCTTTTTAACCTTACCACGCAATTCTTCCCAATTAAGTTCTGGCAAAAGTTTCGCAGAGTCTTTTTTGATTATCAATTCGCGACCTCTTTCTTTTTCTAACTTTGCCATTGTGTCTACTGGTACATGACCTTTTGACCACTCAGAACCTTTAAAGTTTTTGTAACTTCCACGCTCCTCAGCTAAACTCGCACTCTCATCTATCGCCATATAAGAAATAAATTCAAAAACTTGATCGGAGAAATCGTAGGCTCCATTATCTTCATAAGAAAAACCTAGTTGTTCGATTGCATCGGAGAATCCCATAAGTCCAAGTCCAACTGCACGGTTTTCACTATCGGCCTTGCGCGCTTCTGGTATCGGAAGTGCATTTATATCTACTAGATTATCGAGTTGTCTTATCGCTAAACGTGTACTAGTCTCGAGGCGGTGCCAATCAACTTGACCATTAAAGATGTGACGAGCGATATTGATAGATACGAGGTTACACACAGCTACATTGTCGCGGTCAGTTGGAAGTGTTACTTCTGTACACAAGTTTGAACAGTGGATAGTTCCTGTATTGTTATTGAGAGCACGCACATTTATAGTGTCCTTCCATGTGAGCCATGGATGTGAAGTTGTTTCAAGCGAAACCAAGATATTTTTGTACTGTTGACGAGCTGGCATAACAGTATAGAGCTTTATCTTGCCATCTTTTGCCATTTGTACGTATTCATTATACCGCTTAGAAAATTCTTGCCCGTATAGTTCATTTAAATCGGAAACTTCTTTTGGATCAAATAGATACCAATCGTCACCATTGATAACGCGAGTCATAAATTCATCTGAAATATATACAGCAGTATTTGCAGTACGAGCACGGCGATAGTCGTCTCCATTGTTTTGTTTCAAATCAAGGAAATCTTGGAAGTTTAG
>JAYTNB010000018.1:0-18845 GCA_043748495.1 bacterium
TTTTTTCAATCAAAGTTTTCTGTAGGAGTGTCAGATTTTTCTGTTCAACTTCTTTTTTATCTTTAGAAATATCCATAACTTTAACATCTTCTTTTATTCCTAACATATGGCGTCGGATACTTTCATTTATAAGTAAAGTATCGTTATACCCTTTACTAAAGAATGAGAGTAACTTGCCACTGAATAATTTCTCTAATTCGTTCACTTCATCATTCTGATGCATATCATAAACCAAATTAGATAATGACTTTTTTGAAGAAATTATGTTTTGGTTTTGAGTATCGATATTTTTTTCTAAACTTTTTATTACACTATTTGCTAAAGATATCTTTTTATTAGTTAGCTCTTTTTCTTTTAATAATTTATTACGAATTAGATTCAGTTCTGTAATGATTTTTTTTAGACTATTGGCTTCGACATTGGTTTTAGCTATCTGGTTTTCGTATTTTTTTATTTCAGTATTGATTTTCTCGATTTGCTCATTGGTCTTGTTTATTTGATCCTGTAGTTCAGATGCTTCATCGGCAAAGACAGTATGATTCATAAAAAACATAAGAGAAAAAACCAGCACTATATTAAATATAATTTTTTTTAACACTTTATTATTATACTATTATTTCGTCAATATTTCTATAGAAATGCTCAGTCTTTTTATTGTTTGTTCTTTTCCAAGAATCTCGGAAAGAGTGAATGGATCTGGGCTTTTATCTAATCCTGATAAAGCATAGCGCATAGGCCATAACACATCCCCTCGTCCGACTTTTTCTGCAAAAGGAAAAACTATCTCTTTAATATTTTCTTTAGTAAATTCTTTCTCGTCTATTTTTTCTAGTAGAGAAATGAGTTCTGACATATAAGTTGCGAGAATGCTGTATTTATCATCAGACTCTAATTTAGAATTTTTGAAAAACAAAGAATCTTTCTGATAAACAGGCTCGATGAAAAAGTAATTCAATTCACCATTGTTTATCATATCTACAACATCTTTACCTTTTGAAACACGTTCCATCACTATAGGAGTGATATTGTGGAGCATGGTGGTTGTATAAGTTGGTAAAGACTTTATGTGTTCTGGAACAAACTTAGAAATAAAAATTTCCTTATCTTCGTAAGAGAGTTTCTTTAGATGCTCTCTATTGAACCAATCGAGTTTATCGGTATTGAAACCTCCACCGCTGCGATTTATATTTGAAATATCAAATGCCTCTATGAATTCACTGGCACTCATTATTTCTCTTTCATCTCCTGGATTCCACCCTATAAATACAAGGAAATTTAACATAGCCTCAGGCAAATATCCTTCTGCTTTATAATCTAGTATGTCTTTTGCTCCGTCTCTTTTACCTAATTTCTTTTTACCATCAGGAGCCATAATAGGTGGTAGAGTTACAAATAGAGGCGGAGTAATCTCTAGAGCTTCATACAAAGCAAGGAATTTAGGTGTTGAAGAAATAAATTCATCTGCTCTCATGATGTGAGTCACTCCCATTTCTAAATCGTCAATCATATGAGAAAGATTGTAAGTGGGATAACCATCACTTTTAATTAAAATGAAATCATCAAGTGCTTCTGGTCCAGCAGAAAGTTCTCCGTAAACGAGATCATTCCAATGATATGATTTTATATTTGAAACCTTGAATCGAAGCGGTTGCGTACCGTCCCAAAGAGGTGGATTCTCTGGTCTGTGATCTCTAAATAAAAATGGTCTCTTTTCTTCTTGAGCTTTTTGTCTGAAACCCTCCACTTCTTCTTGTGTGTACGGATCTGCATATGCTAGTCCTTTATCTGCTAAAATCTGTCCATATTTCTTATATGTATCTAATCTCTCTGATTGAAGATAAGGCGCATTTGGACCACCTATGTCCACTCCTTCATCCCACTGAACTCCAATCCACTTTAATGATTCAATGATATGCTCAATCGAACCCTCTACTTCACGAGCCTTGTCCGTGTCTTCGATACGTAGAATAAAGTCTCCTCCATTCTTTCTTGCGAAAGCCCATGCAAAAAGAGCTGTTCTAACACCTCCTATATGTAAATAACCTGTTGGGCTCGGAGCAAAACGTGTTACGATTTTTTTATGATTATTGTTCATATTATTTTTCGTGAATCATAGCTAGTTGTATAATTTCTTTTGCTATTTCTTCTCCTGCATTTCGATTAGCAAAAGATTCTGCTTTTTCTTTCATTAATGATAATTTGTTCGGATTATCAAAGAGATCGTTTATATCGTTTTCAAAAACATGAGTTGTTAGATTGGACTCTTCTATCACCTTGCAACAACCAGCACGAGCGTACGAATACGCATTCTTTCTTTGATGATCACCATTTGATTGGGTGATCGGGATTATGATTGAAGGCAATCCCCAAGACGCTATTTCAAAAATAGCAGATCCTGCGCGGGAAATCACTAGATCAGCAGAACCTGTTGCCATACGAGTAATCACATTATTCATATAAGGCAGTGCAACATAACGTCTAGAATAAGAAGAATTTGTTAGAACAAAACTTGATCTACCTTTTACCTCTTCGAAATTCTTGACTCCAGTTTGATGAATGACTTGATATTTCTCTACTAAGTTAGGCAATGAATTTATGATTATGTCGTTTATAATCTGTGCACCGCTTGAACCACCGATAATAAGTATCGTTGGGATGTCTTTGCTTAAATTAAAGTATTCGTGCGAATTCTCACTACCAGTTAATAGTATTTCTTTACGAATGGGTTGACCAGTGAATGCTGTTTTTTCTTTTGGAAAATACTCTGCTGCTTCGGGCCACGACACAGCTATACGACGAGCAAATTTAGCTGTCCATAAATTTAAACGTCCAGGATATGAATCTGATTCGTGAAGTATCACAGGTATACGCAGTATGCGAGCAGCAAAAACTGCTGGGAAAGCAGCGTAACCACCTTTTGAGACAACTACATCTGGGTAAATAAAAAACATAGATATGAGTCCAAAAAACATTCCTGTTGCTGTTTTAAAATAGTCTATAAAGTTACGGAAAGAAAAGTACAAACGCATTTTGCCTGACGGGATCTGGACATAGGTAATACTATTTTCAAAAAGCATACGTTTATCGTACGGTGAATCAGACATATAATATAACTTAATATCGATTATTTTTTCTTTCTCTGAAAATTCGATGATTTTTTGTGCTATAGCGATAAGTGGGTAGAAATGCCCACCAGTCCCCCCACCTGTTAACAATATTTTCATATAGTTCTTATTGTAACGTATTTTAAATAATAAAAAAAGGGTTATTATTCTTTAGGTTTAGCTTTGGTTTGAAAGCGAGAGATATTGAGAATTATACCCACCATAGCAAGAGAAAGAAACAGAGACGTTCCTCCATGAGATATAAAAACCAAAGGTACACCAGTTAATGGGAAAACTCCAATGATAGAAGCCATGTTCATAAATGACTGAGCTGTTAGCATAGTAACAAAACCGATAATGAGTAACCTCGAAAAAGAATCTGGCGCATTTCGTGCTATTTTATATCCACGTAATAAGAAAATTACATATAAAAATATCACAAACAAACAACCCACGAAACCAGCTTCCTCTCCTATCACTGCAAATATAGAGTCGCCTTGTGGTTCAGGTAGATAATTAAATTTCTGGACACTCTGACCTAATCCTCTACCTAAGGTTCCACCAGATCCGAGTGCGATAAGAGACTGTTGTAGCTGATATGAACTCGTACTACTGTTGGAACTAGGATCAAAAAAGGTCTTCACTCTTTCCATTAAATATGGTTTTACTGAAACGAGAATCACAAACAAAACAAAAGTCCCGCCCAATAGACCCAGTATGTGTTTCCACGGTGCACCAGAAATAAAGAGCATGGTTATCGCTGTTATCGTTATTAAAATTAGACTTTTTGTATCTGGTTGTTTTAATAAAACAACTCCTATGATAGAAAGCAATACTCCGAGTGGTACAATACTGAAATTGAATTCTCTAACTCTATTACGTGCAAATGATAACCACGCGGCAAAATAAATAATAAAACCAATTTTCAAAAACTCCACAGGCTGAAATGAAAATCCCAATACAGAAACCCACCGACGTGCTCCACCATGAGCGAAACCGAATCCTGGTACAAAAACCAAAAGAGTTACAATAATAGATGCTATGAAAAAGAAGAGTGAATAATGTTTTAGAAATTTATAAGGTATCTTTAATGAAAAGTATAATGCGATAGAACCACCAACAAGACCAAAGATAAATTGGTTAAAAAGAACGCTATAAAACTTTGATTCATTGCGAGCAAGTATCCCCAGAGACGCACTAGTGAAAAAAATAACTCCTACAACAACAAGAGAAAGCGTTATGAAAAAGAAAATTTTATCAATTTTTTTAATATTCATACTAGCTAATCAGAAATAAAACAACTCCAAGGATGGCCGACATCAATCCTACAATCCAATACCTCATTGTAACTTTTGATTTACTCCAACCGATAGCTTCGAAATGATGATGCAACGGTGCAAATAAAAATACTTTCTTACCATTTCTGAATTTACGTGAAGCGATTTGTAAAACATTAGAAACGACAGTTGCAAAAAGTGGTAGTGCTATAATTGGCAGAAGTAGCACAGTATCTGTAAGAAAAGCTATAACTGATAGAGTCATAGTGAGTCCCAACATACCTGTTTCTCCCATATAAAAACGTGCCGGTGGTATATTGAACCATAAAAAAGAAAGGATACCTCCTGTAACAACAGAACAAAAAACACTTAAATTTATTTGATTATTAAAAAAAGCAATCAAAGCAAAGCTAGCGAAAACAGAGGCTAGTACACCACCAGAAAGTCCGTCGATACCATCGATAACAGATGACGACCAGACAGAAAGTGTGACTAAGATAAAAAACGGTATAAATAGAAAACCAAGTTCAATAAAACCAAAAAATGGTACATACACACTAGATATTTCTAATTTATCAAAAAACCAAAATGAAATAAGAGTGCTGAATAAAACAATTACACTTACTTTTATATAACGCAATTTAATAGGATCTGTTGCCCAAGTTCCCCGTCCAAAAATCTGAATTAAATCATCCATTAACCCTAATAATGAAGCGATGATCAGAGTAAATAGTGGTACCAATGTTTGATCACGACTAATAAAATATAATTTTTCGGTAATAGCACTAGGTAATAGCATATCAAAAAAACCAATTAAGAAAATGGTAAATACAACAGATAACCAGATGATGATACCACCGACTCGCGGAGTGGATATTTCGGACTTGCTATCGTGGAATCTCTGAATACTACCTGGAGCTATGTTTTCAGAACGTGATTTCTTTTTCCAAAGTTTATATTTATAAAAATAGTGAGTTGCAATTGGCGTAATAGATATACCAATAATGAAAGCCACGACACTCGGTAAAAATATCTTTATTGCATTAGTCATTGTTTATTTGTTGTAAAGTTTCTTCTAATTGTTGACGGATTTTTTCAAAATTTGGCAAGTCCTCGATACTAGACGCTCCCATAAAAGTAAGCGCTTCGATACTTGGCTTGTATAGAACCTTGCGACTATCGACACTGTCGATGTAACGTTCTATCAATCCACGGACAACGAGATTACGCAATATAAAACCAGAATTAACTCCACGTATATAGTCTATCTCACTACGAGCAACTCCATTTTTATACATAACAATAGACAAAGTTTCCAGAGCTGAACGAGTCAACTCTTTTGTAATTTCGTCTTTACGGATGGATTCGATGGTCGGTCCAAGTTCTTTAACTATACCCAGAACAACTTCGTCTTCGTGACGAACTAAAACCAAACCTCTGTTTTGCAAATTGTTTTCTAAAATCAATAAACTTTTTTCTATCTCTTCTATTTCAACATTTAAAAGTTCCGCCAATTTTTTGATTTTGACATTTTCGCCTTTATAAAAAAGCAGGCCTTCTATTTTTTGTTCTAAAGTTATTTCATTCATATTTTTGTGCTTGATAAGTAATATTAAAATTTTTTGTGTCTGATGACTTACCCCGAAGATCGAAAAATTTTAATATTACTTATCAAGATAATTCCTTTACAATTTCCTGCTTATTAATAGTAATGTCATCAAAAGAGTTATTCTGAACTACGTCTAGTATACCCTCACGTACCAATTCTAGCATAGCCAAGAAAGAAACGATAACGTGAACTTTTGCTTCAGCACTGTCGCGCGCACCAAAGCTTTTTGAAAAATCTTTGAAAGAAGTAATCATAGCACTCTGGATTCTTTCGGTTAAATTATTTATAACTTCATCTATATTTATAACTTTTTTTATTTCAACTTGAGGTAATTGTGCTTCTTTTTTAGGGGCGTTTTTAAGTACGTCTTCGATCGAGGTTGAAATTATGCTTATGGTCATTTGACTATCTGGAGAGAAAATAGGCTCAGACCAAACACGATCAACAGGAGTAAATATTATTTGAGCACCGAAATTATTTTTAATTTCAACGCTTGCATTTTTAATTATCTGATAGAGCTTGAGTCTTTGTTCTAGATCAACTATCTTTTCTTTTTCATCATTTGTTAATTCTAAGTTAGGTAATAATGATTTAGATTTTATGAGTATCAGAGTCGCTGCAATTAAAACGAAATAAGATATATCGGCGATGCGTTTCTCTTGAGGAATATCGACTAATTTTTTAACATACGATATATATTCTTCTGTGACTTGAGCAAGAGTTATGTCATTAACAAAAAGCTTGCGTGCCTCTACCAAGCTCAAAAGTAATTCCAAAGGTCCTTCAAATGAAGGTTGTTTTATACTATATACCGAGATTTGTTCCTCTTCTTGCATCTTTTGATTATAACAGGATAATAGTGGTATTCAAAATAAAAAGCCTGGGACACATTTGCCTCAGGCTTTTAGCGTTGTATAAACATTAAACTAATTTATAAGTTTCTAGAATTTCATCTAGAGTTAGTTTTGCAAAGAAATCTGAGATATGAGTATCATACTCTGATAGTACTTTAAAAGTATCTTTAGCTCCTTTTAATCGCATATTTAAAGTAGAACAGCCATTATTAAGAGCTAGTTCCGAAATGAAGTTATTATAATCTGCTAAACCTGCTTTTGCTATTGTCATAACCCTTAGAAAATTTTTGACACCAGCTCTTAAAGCAGAAGGACCACCAACATCGATATTGCCTCTGCATTCTTCGGCTGTAACACCTTCTTTTTTAACAACTTCATCAAATGGATATAGGTCCACTATAACCAAATCGATAGCCACAGCATTTTCTCTTTTTAAATCCTCTTGATGAAGTTCTGAAAAAGTTTCAGTCAAATAACCGAGAAATAATTTATGATGAAGTGTTTTAACTAAGCCACCATCTGCTTCTGGCATACCAGTATATTCTGATGCTTGTATAATTTTTTTATCCCGCACATGTATAGGGAAAAATTTTTCAAGATGCGAATAAGTTCCTCCGCTTGAAAAAATAGTTACATCGGGGCAAATTTTAAATAAAGCATGAACCAACATAACACTATTTTCTTTGTTAAACAAAGAAATAAATACATTTTTAATAGGCACAAAATTTTGTACCTTTTTTACGTCTCTAATCATAATTTATTTTATTTAATTTTTAGAAAATCAATTTAATTTATTGAAATACTACACTATTTTTAGATTTTGTAAAGAATAAAAGTTTTCCACAGTTTAGATAGGTACTTTAGTTGACTAAAGTACTTTACTTTGCTAAAGTGGTTATATATGAAATTTGATTGGGATACAAAAGAAAATAAACAATTTTTAAATGCGATACTTTCACTTGAAAACAAGACTGAGGCCAAGTCTTTTCTTCGCGACCTCATGACTGAAGGCGAGATAGTTGAATTTGGTAAAAGACTCGAAGCCGCTCGCCTACTCTCTAATGATACACAGTACGCTCTTATAATAGAGAGAACCGGTCTTTCTTCTACAACTATCGCTCGCATTTCGAAATGGCTCAGAGGCTCTCTTGGTGGCTACCGCATGATCCTTTCTCGTACCAACAATCTTAAAAATGAAATAAATAACAAGCATCATAACAATCCTTCAAAAATTCAGAAAGGATTGCCTTTGACGCGTTAATATTAAAACGTATTCGAATATAACCCCTTCTGAATTTACAGAAGGGGTTTTTAATTATTAAAATTAATTTAGAAAAATATGAAAACAAATAAAAAGTTACAAATAGCAATCATAGGTTCAGCTGGTAAAGACGACTATTTAGGAAATAATGGTGGTTCAGATAGTCTAATGGAAAAATTAGCAGAAGAAATAGGTTTTTTATTAGCACAAAAAAACATAATAGTTATTACTGGTGGTAAAAGTGGAATTATGAATTTTGCCTCCTTGGGTGCTAAAAAAGGAGGTGGAACAACTGTCGGCGTTATAAAGGGTAAAAACAGATTTACATCAAATGAATATACTGATGTTGAAGTAATCTCTGGGATGGAAGCAGATGGTTTGGATGAAGTGCTTCTTTCTTTTATGAGTGATGGGTGCATCGTTATAGGTGGTGGAGCAGGTACGCTTCAAGAAGTAGCTTTGTTTTACAGAAACAATAAACCAATAGTAGTTTTAGGAGGAAGCGGTGCTTGGGCAGATAAATTAAGTGAAATAGATTTTTTAGATGAAAGAAAAAGAATAAAAATAATAACAGCTTTAAATGCAGAGGATTCTGTAGATAAAATAATAGAAAGTATAAATTTATGTTAAAAAATTATTTAAATAAAAATAATAACCATAGTAACTCATTTTTCTTAAAAGAAATTGGGTTGTATTTAATATTTTAATGTAAATCAATTTCTTTTTGGAAAATCCAGAAAGTAATTGTACATTAAAAAATAAATAAAATGGAATTTGAAAATCAAATATCAAATGCGGATCTAGTTTTAATTATTAATGAATCTCTTTCTAAAGAAGAAATAGACTATTTAGAAAAAATTGAAACAAAAAATGAAGGCATAATTAAATGTTTAGTTTTTGACAAAATGGTAAGTAAATTAAAAACATTACTTATATCTGACCTACTTTTACATAAATTTAATCCAAAAAAAACTTTGCTTGTTTATCCAGGAAATGGAGGTAAGGATATTATGGATAAGTTAGATTTAAGTTATATCCATCCTTCAACAAATGTACCAGCAAAAAGATTATGGCAACCAGGACAAGACCCTGTAGTTTGTACATGGGAAGTTTTACCAGAAAGACATATATTAACAAATATTGAAACTGTAGTAGTTATTGATGATGTTATAAGTTCTGGTAAAACAATAGAGCAATTGTATGTACGCAATATTTGGAAATTTCCAAAAGCAAAGTGGCATGCTTTATCTTTAGTCGGTAGACCCAAAAAAATAAACGGATATGATTATTTGTATACCTTAAATTTAATTACAAATAGTAAATGCCCTGAGAAGAAAATTCCTATAAATTCAATATCAACTTTTATAGAGGATAAGAAAATTTGTGTAGATTATGCATTAAGAAATATTAAAAATCCTAATATTTTTATTGATTTTTTTGATTTTTTTAAAGACCATTAACAAAAAAATCCCTCTCAATATATTGAGAGGGATTTTATTATTTTTTTATAAAAAATTAGTACTTTAGTTAACTAAAGTACTAAGTAAAAAATAACTGTATTTAAAATAAAGCAGGCTTGTCAAGTAGAATTAAGCTTTTATTTTACTAGCTAATCTAGCTAAAGTTTCATCGTCGGCGCGTTTGTAGTCGTGAGAAGAAATATAACCTTTGTATTGGTCGAAATAAAGATCTGGACCACCACTGTGGATACGCCATTCTTCACCTTTTGTACCGTGCATTGGAAAAAGCTTGGCGTGGACATGATTAACTCCAAAGCCCTCAAAGATCATACCTGTACGTCCTACATCGTCTAGTTTATCATCGAGCAACTTCCCTACTTTTTTAGCAACTATCACTAAATCTGTTAATACTTTGTCATCTAAATCAAAGGCGTAACTGTCATAATGTTTTTTGGGTATAACCACAGAAAAGCCTTCAGTATTTGGAAAGATAGAAAGAAAAGCTAAATGATTATCATCTTCGTATATTTTGTGGCTTGGCGCCTCCCCTTTTACAATTTTACAAAAAATGCAATCGTCCATAAAATTTAAACTATTTTTTAACTTGAATATTTAATTCTTGTAATTGAACATTTGTCATTGCACTCGGTGCTCCCATCATGAGATCACGTCCTTCACCAGTTTTAGGAAAAGCAATAACTTCACGAATATTTGGCTCATTTTCTAGTAACATAACTATGCGATCTACTCCGACAGCACAACCACCGTGAGGAGGTGCACCGAACTCAAATGCATGAAGCATATGTCCGAAACGAGCTTCAATCATTTCTTTTTCCATACCTAGTATTTCAAATATTTTATTCTGTAAATCTCTTTGATGAATACGTATAGAACCACCACCGAGTTCATAACCGTTTAGCACTATGTCGTATGCATTCGCGCGTGCAGACAATGGGTCTGATTCTAGTAAATGTGCGTCCTCTGTTTTAGGAGAAGTAAATGGGTGATGTACTGCTTGAATAATACCGTCTTTGTTTTTTTCAAACATAGGAAAATCGACAACCCAACAGAAAGCAAGTAAATCTGGGTCTTCTTTATCATTACGCAAGTCTGGTTTGTCGTTGCCGTACTTTTCCATTGACTCTGCATAAGTTAAACGAGGAAAAGGAATCTCTTGGATTTTTTTATTTGGATAAACATTTTGCACCATTTCGATAAAAATCTTTTCTGTGTAAGCAATAATGTCTTCTTGTTCTATAAATGACATCTCGTAGTCTAGTTGTGTAAATTCTGGTTGGCGATCACCTCTTGTGTCTTCGTCACGCATACAACGAGCAATTTGAAAATACTTTTCAAAACCAGCTACCATTGCCAATTGTTTGAATTGTTGTGGTGATTGAGGTAAGACATAGAAATTGCCAGGCTCGATACGTGAAGGTATAACATACTCACGAGAGCCTTCTGGTGTACCTTTTGTCATCATCGGTGTTTCGATTTCGACAAAGTCACTGTCATGCATATAACTGCGGAAGAAGGTTATGATTTTATCACGCATACGGATATTTTTCTGCAGACGTTCTGAACGTAAATCCAAGTAACGGTACTTCATACGGATGTCTTCGCCAACTTCACGTGTATCAGTGTCTATTGGAAAAGGCATTGTTTCGGCTTTATTTAATACCTCTATCCCCGTTATCTCCATCTCTATGTCTCCATTTAAAACGCCTACTTTTATATTTCTTTCTGGGCGAGCATTTACTATGCCTGTGACTTTTAGCACCCACTCTGTGCGGACTTCTTTAACACTCTCGATTGCTTCAGTATGATTTGGAAGTACAACACCTTGGACCTTGCCAGTCATGTCACGCATATCCATAAAGACCATCTTGCCTTGATCGCGACGTACATCTACCCAACCACAAATAAAAACCTCTTCACCAGCATGTTTATTCAAATCTTTAATATAAATTCTGTTTTTCATAAAATATTTTTTAACTCGCGATAATACGGAGTAAGTTAATTAATGTACAAGTTTCCCTAAAATTTCACACGGCTGTCCTATAATAAAACATAAAACTACAAGTATCCAATAAAAAGGAGCGAATGCATAAAACAAAATCGGATCTTTGTGTCGCAACGGTATGTACCATGCATGAACTTTCATATAGAGCATACTCAAAGGAATATTGATGATATTCAGTATTATTAATAAAATCGAAGCTATGTATTTCATATATTTAGTCCTATATTATTTCTAGCAACCTTCATCTTACTGTTTGCTTGTAAATTTGCTTTTTGCGCACCGTCTTTAAGTATCTCTTTTACTTTTTCTATATCCTTTGCATATTCTTCTCTCTTATTTCTCATCGGTGTGATTTTCTGTAGAATCTCAGAGACAAGCATTTCTTTAGATTCTTTGTAACTTAAACCACCGTCTATATATCTATTTCTTAAAATATCTTGATCATTTTTGTTTAAAAATAATTTATGCAAAGCAAATATATTACAACTTTCTGGATCTTTTGATTCGTCTGGAGTCTTTGAATCTGTAACAATACTCATGCAAGCTTTCCTTATTTCTTCGTCTGTTCCAAATAATGGGATAGTATTACCGTAACTCTTTGACATCTTGCGTCCATCAGTCCCAGGAACGACAGCTACATCTTGTAAGATTATTGGTTCTGGAAGTTTAAAAGTCTCTCCATAAATATTATTAAACTTTTGAGCAGTATCTCGAGCGTATTCTACGTGTTGTTTTTGATCAGCCCCAACTGGCACAACATCAGCATCTTGAATTAAAATATCTGCCGCCATTAATAATGGATAATCAAAAAGTCCAACAGTTACATCTTTTGCTTTCATATGTGCATCTTTATAAGATGTTGCTCTTTCGAGAAATGCCATCGTAGTAATAGTATTGAAGTACCAAGCAAGTTCTGTGACTTGGGGTAAATCAGATTGTTTAAATAAAGTGACTTTTTTTGGATCAAGTCCGCAAGCTAAATAATCGAGTACAACATTCAAAATATAGCTAGAAAGAATCTCTTTGTTTTGTACTGTAGTAAGCGCATGAAAATCTGCAACAAAAATAGAAGCGTCGTATTCGTCTTGTAAATCGACAAATTGACGGATTGCACCGAAGTAATTGCCTATATGCATAGTACCAGATGGCTGTATACCTGAAAGTAATCTTTTTTTCATATATAGCTATAATACCAAAAAATTAGACTTTTGCACATATTACCAACAGTTTTGTCCTCTTTGCAATATAGGCAATATTTTTCTACGTGCTACAATAAAAAAATGTCAGACAAAAAACTACACATTCGTATACCACCACAAAGCCTCGATTCAGAGAAAGCTGTTCTTGGTTCTATCATGCTACGTCCAGGAGCGCTACACGAGATCAATGACATCGTAAGTTCTGATTCTTTTTATGCAACAAAACACGGAGACATCTACATTGCGATGGTAGAGTTATCTAGTCGTGGTGAGCCTATAGATATTTTGTCCGTTTCGAATAAACTCACGCTGCAAGGCAAACTCGATGCTATCGGTGGAGCAAGTTATTTAGGCGAATTAACAAACAGTGTCCCCGCTTCGACAAATATAAAATACTACGCTGACTTGGTTATCAAAAAACATTTACTTAGAAAGATTGTTGATGCAGGGACAGATATTTCTGAACTTGGTTTCCGCGAAGATATCGAAGACGTTTTTGAAGTCCTCGACCAAGCAGAAAAAAGAATGATGGGGATAAATAGCAATATGTCAGGACACGCTTTTACATCATTGAAACAAAGTTTACCTGAAGCTTACGATCGTCTAGAAAAACTTCACGAAAAGAAAGGCGAGCTCCGTGGTGTCCCAACTGGTTTCAAAGACCTCGATGCTTATTTATCTGGATTGCAAAAATCTGATTTGATTATTCTAGCTGCTCGTCCGTCTATGGGTAAGACAACATTGGCTCTCGACATCGCTCGTCAAGCCGCACTCACAAATGGAACGCCGACTGTTATATTTTCTCTCGAGATGAGTACACAGCAACTAGTAGACAGATTGCTCGCTGCTCAATCAAAAGTAAATGCATGGTCACTTCGTACTGGAAACTTGCATTCAGAAAACGAATTTGCAAAGATTCGTGACTCACTAGATAGTTTAGCGAAAGCTCCAATTTTTATAGACGACATGGCTGGTAACTCTATCGTTCGTATGCGTTCTGTTTGTCGTCGTATCCGTGCCGAGCATGGTATAGGACTCATCGTTGTGGACTACTTACAGTTAATGTCCGCTAGTAAGAACTACGACAACATGGTCAATCAGGTTACAGAAATATCGCGTTCTCTTAAAGCACTAGCTAAAGAGTTTGATGTCCCCGTGCTCGCACTTTCACAGTTATCTCGTGCAGTAGAGAGTCGTGGAGGGCGCCCACGTTTGTCAGACTTGCGTGATTCTGGTTCTATTGAACAAGATGCCGACATCGTTATGTTTATTCACCGTGAAGACAAAGGTAAAGATGAAAGTGAAAAAACAAATATCGCAGAAATACTGATTGAAAAACACCGTAACGGTCCAGTAGGAAAAGTAGATCTGTACTTTGATGAGAAATCTACAACATTTATGACTATCGAGAAATCGAGTCTTAGCGATTTCTCTGCTCCAAAAAATAAAGCTATGTTAAGTGAATTTTAAATAAAATGAATCCACCAAAACTTTCCAATGAATTAAAATTATTAATGTAACATACTCTGCTGTACCACATACTATTTTATTGATAGACATGAGTCGGTAGAAATTTTAGGCGGATGAACCCTATTGAGAAATTAACACAACACTTTAAAGAATTCCCTGGTATCGGCGAGAGACAAGCCAAGCGTTTTGTTTATTTTTTATTACACAAAAATCCTGGTTTTGTTGATGAATTATCTAATGAAATAAAACAATTGAAAAAAAATATACTTCAGTGTAATTCGTGTTTTTTATTTTTCCCTACCCTTAATAAGGATATAGATTTTAAAAATAAATTATGTGATGTTTGCAGTGATACCAGAACTGATCATAGTTCCCTTTTGATAGTTGAAAAAGACGCCGATTATGAAAATATAAAAAAGAGTCGTTTATATAAAGGGATGTATTTTATACTTGGTGGAACTGTACCAATAGTCACCAAAGAAACTCCTAGCTTTATTAGAATCAAAGAACTGTTGAAAACAATCGAAAATAGAGGCCAAAATGATGGCTTAAAAGAAGTCATACTTGCTCTTTCTGTAAATCCAGCAAGTGAACACACTGATATGTATTTAAGGCAAATATTAAATGAATTAAAACAAAAGTATGATTTAAAAATCGTCTCACTTGGCCGAGGTTTGTCGACTGGCACTGAACTCGAATATTCAGATAACGAAACAATAAAGAACGCTCTTCAAAATAGACATTAAGAAAATACCTATTTTATTATTCTCGGTAACAGGACGCTTATTTTTGTAGTAACTTCGTAATTTATAGTTTCTATACTTCGTGCTATGTCTTCTGCTTTAATTTCTAATTTATTTTGAGTACCTATAACAACAACTTCGTCTCCTGACTTAATATTTTTTATATTCGAAACATCCACAACCGTCATATTCATTGAAACACGTCCCAAAATTTTCGCCATTTTACCTTTTATTAGAAAAAAACCGTTATTCGACATAGAGCGAGTTAATCCATCGGCATAACCTACAGGTATGACGGCGATGATAGTCTTCTTTTTTGTAACATAGGTTAAACCATAGCCGATAGTATGATTCGCGGGTAGTACTTTGACTTGAGCCACATGTGTCACCCATTTCAAAACGGGTTTTAAAATTATATCTTTTCTGTTTATCATTTCTAGATGACTACTTGGCCACATTCCATAAAGACCTATGCCTAAACGAACTAAATCATTTTTATTTTCTTTTTTTTCATGTACCAAAATACCAGATGTCGCAGAAATATGAGTTTGAATATCTGGAAAACCATTATCTCTAAGTATTTTTATGCAATCATTAAAAATCTGTACTTGCTTGTTTGAATGAATAGAATTAGTTGTATCTTCTATATTTGCAAAGTGAGAATATGCGCCCTCGAGAATTATATTCTTCATTTTTTTAATTGCTAAAACAATTTTATTTAAATCGTTTGGCATTATCCCTTCGCGACCCAAGTACGAATCGATAGCGATGTGGACTGTCGCTTTTTTATGTAATTTAAGAGCTATACTATTTATCTCTGACAAATGTTGGTAATCGAATGCTGAAATTATAGCACCACCTAAAATGGCTGTTTGAATACCATCTTTATTTAAATAACCAAAAATAAAGATTGGTTTTTGGGAAAATTTATAAATCCTATTAAATTCTTCGATACTATTTACTTGGAAATAATCTACATAATTATTTAAAATCTGAACAATTTCGACATCACCATGACCATACGCATTGGCTTTTATACAAGCCAAAACTTTAGTATCTTTTTTTAATAGAGACCTAAATTCTTTTACATTGTTTACAGCATTTTTACTATTTATTTCCAAATAAGACAAAGGTTTAATTTGCATAATCTATATTGATAGTTTAAGTTTCTTTTCTCTTGCAAATCTCTCTTGTGCCAAGGTTATCAGTCTATCTATGAGTTTTTCTTTAGACAAGCCAGTTTTTTCCCATAAAACTGGATACATACTCATATTAGTAAACCCTGGGATAGTATTTACTTCGTTTACAAAAAAATTATTTTTATCATCTAGAAAAAAGTCGACACGAGTCATACCTTCTAATTCTAAAACTTTATAAGTTCTTATGGCTATCTCTTGTAATTTTTTTTGTAAACTTTTTGATATTTGAGCTGGGATTTCCATACTAGATCCATTTGGGTCAAAATACTTTGCTTCATAAGAATAGAATTTGTGTGCACCATGAGTTACCACTTCTCCGCAAATAGATGCTATCGGATTTTCATTACCTAGTACTGCACATTCTATCTCTCTCTTGCCTGTGACGAATTTCTCTACTAATATTTTATTATCAAATTGAAAAGCGTCGCGGACCGCTTTTGTAAATTCTTTTTCATTATCTATTTTATTTACCCCAACAGACGATCCAGAATTAGCTGGCTTAACTATCATAGGTAAACCAAGTTTTTTCTTACAAATAGCAAAAGAAATTTTATCATGATTATGAAAAACTAAAAACGGTGTATTCGGGATACCTGCTTCGTTTAACAATCTTTTTGTGACATCTTTATCAAAACCTAACGCTGAACCTAAAACTGATGGCCCAACAAAAGGTACATTAGAGAATTTTAATAATCCTTGTAGTATCCCATCTTCTCCGTTCGTACCATGGATAATTGGAAAAACGACGTCAGTTTTAGGAAAAGAAGTGATTTTATTTTTCTTACTTTTTTCAATATTAGTTCCTGTATCAAACCAATTACCCTCTTTGTCTATATAAATACAAAAAACATTGTATTTCTTTTTATCCATTGAGTCTTTCACATTGCGAGCCGACATCAAAGAAACTTCATGTTCTACTGACTTACCACCGTATAAAATAGTAATATTTAATTTTTTCATATGTTTTTATTGTACCAAGTATGGACATTTTTTCAAAATTTTTGATTTTACAAGCCTTTTATGGTATTATCCATTTATTGCTGGAGTGACGGAATTGGTATACGTACACGACTCAAAATCGTGCGCCGCAAGGCTTGAGGGTTCAAGTCCCTCCTCCAGCACTTGAAAAATAAGAAACTTTTAGCATATATAATAGGTGTATCGATTGGTGATGGAAATTTATCAAATCCTAACGGACGAGCTATTAGACTTCGTATTACTTGTGATAATAAATATCCAGTACTTAGAAAGTATATACTAAGATCTTTGAGTATCATTTTCCCAAAAAATAAAGTAACAGAAGTTGATAGAGAAAATTGTACAGATATTTCTATATACTCAAATAAACTTGAAAACATATTAGGATGGAAAGCAAAAAATGGTCCGAAGTCTAAGCAAAATGTCTCTATTCCTAATTGGATTTTAGAAAATGACATATTTTTGAAAGAATGTATTAGGGGCTTAGTACAGACAGATGGATCAATTTATAAAGATAGGGGTTACAAAATGGTAAATTTTACAACCATCATAGAAAAACTCGCATATGATTACTTTAAAAGCTTAGAAAGCTTAGGATATAAACCACAAATAAGAAAAGTAATACATAAATCAAAGACAAAATACGTTATTAGAATATCTAAAGATACTGATAAATTTATAGAAAATTTAAAAATTTGGAAAAATTAATATTTTACAAACTCTGGCTCTGGTTCAAGAGTGATACCGAATTTATCATAGACAGTTTGTATTATTTGATTTTTCACATTTTCTAAATCGGCAAAAGTAGCATCACCATTATTGACTAAAACAAGAGCATTTTTGTCGTATACAGAAACTGATCCGAAACTTTTACCTTTCAATCCTGATTGTTCCAAAAGCCAGCCAGCTGGAATTTTAACAAAACTTTCTAAAATTGGATTCAACTCAAAAATAGCCAAACTTGGATTTATCTTTTTTAAATCTTCTGCAACTTCTCTTTTGACTATTGGGTTTTTAAAAAAAGATCCCACATTAGCAATTATTTTCGGGTCTGGGAGCTTCGTACTACGGATAGAGATAATCGCTTCACGGATTTCAAGAAGTGTAGGATTCGTAATTCCCTTGTCTTCGAAATATTTTTTTACTCCAGGATAATTGGGTGTAGTCGGTGCTTTTTTAGATAATCGAAATTTTACAAAGAGAATCATATATACACCTCTTGCTGTTTCATTCTTAAATATACTATCTCTATATCCAAATACGCAATCCTCACTATCGAGAGTTTTAAGAGTAGTTTCTATATTTTCATGCATCGAAACTATTGGTATTTCACACACATCAATGGATACAATAGTATCTTTGACTTCCTGACCATACGCACCCACATTTTGAACTGGTGTTGCTCCAACTGTGCCAGGTATAGCAGACAAGGCTTCAATACCAGAAAGATTCATTGAAACTGTTCTAGCCACAAAAGTATCCCAGTTCTCTCCTGCACCAACTTTGATATCAACATACTGGTCGGTCTCGGTAATGATTTCAAAACCTAAAATTTCTATTTTTAGAACTAAAAAATCTAAAACACTATCGTTGAAAACTAAATTTGAACCACCACCTAAAATAAAAGTCTTTAAATTTTTTTCTTTTGCAAAAGAGATTGCTTCGTTT
>JAYTNB010000019.1:0-8670 GCA_043748495.1 bacterium
CAGCCCTAGGCCTTGCCTAGGGCTGGTAGTGCTGGACTAATTCAGCCACAAGTCGGACTTGTGGCTGTCCTTCTGTGATAAAGGGGTTTGGATTTCTTGTGATATAATATTTGTATGAAGAATTTTGACGATTGGAATGAAATAAAAAAGAAAATAGAGCTATCAAAGCGTGCTCCTGTAAAAGTTGGAGAAATATATTGGGGTAAACTTGGTTTAAATATAGGTGTAGAACAAGATGGTAAAGATACCGATTATTTGAGACCAATATTAATTATTAAAAAATTTTCTCATCAAATAGTACTAGGAATACCACTTACAACTCAAAGCCATAAGGGAGACTGGTATTTTGATTTACATATTTTTGATAAACCATCACAAGCTATATTGAATCAAGCTAAACCTATAGATACTAAAAGGTTATTATCTAGTATGGGCCAGTTGTCTGAAAATGAATTAGGAAAGGTGATAGATGCTTATTGTAATCTTATTAAAACTAAATAAAAAAACAACTTAAAATGTTTGAAAGCCAGTCTTGCGACTGGCTTTCTACTGGGTTACCCCAACTTGTACTTAAATAATAGCAAATACATATCTAAAGTCAAGCCTCTGTACAGTTAACCATATGGGGTTACAAATATGTTAAATTGGGGTTACAAAGGTTAACTATTTAATATTTAAAAGGCGAAAGCTTAAAACCATATATGGCAAACAAAAATCAAGAAGCATCATATCCTGCAAAGATTAGAAGTAAATGGTATTTCTTAGCAGAAAAAGCTGGCAAAACATCAGTATTTATACACTCAGCACTATCAGCCCTAGGCCTTGCCTAGGGCTGATAGTGCTGGACTAATTCAGCCACAAGTCGGACTTGTGGCTGGGGGCTCCCTCTTCAGATAAAAGTATTTTACTCTCATAGAGAGATTTCTTTAGTTTGCATTTTTCTAGGTTTGTGGTGTATAATAGATTTATGAATAAAGTTATACAATTTTCAATTACACAAGAAGATTCTGTTTATACAGCATCAGGAATCAATGCCCCTATTGTAACAGATGGTGCTACTTTTGAAGATCTTCAAAAGAACATAAAAGAAGCTGTGTCTTTATATTTAGAAGAAATGCAAACAAGTGATGTAAAAGAATTTATAAATACTCCTGCTATTATTGCTAATTTTGATTTAACTCTTCAAGCTTATGCCTAATAAACTTAGGTCAGATGTTTCAAGTACGCAGTTGGTAAAATTTTTTGAGAAAAATGGTTTTGAAATAAAAAGAAAAACAGGCAGCCATATAATTATTGGCAGAATAGTTGTTTCTGGTAAACAAGTTCTTGTTGTTCCAGACCATAAAGTTATTCCAAAAGGAACATTAAAAGCAATTTATAATCAGGCTTCAAGATACATTTCAGAATCTGAATTATTTGATATTTTTTATTTAAATTAATTCTCCAAACTTTATCTGCCCGAAATGTTACGCATAGTGTTACAGACGGGAATCATTTTAAAAAATCCACCGTGTGGTGGATTTTTTGTTACCAATTTTCTATTTAAAAGTATTTTATCTAAACATTGTACTAGTACATGGATACAAAAAGTTATCCACAGTTTTTATATAACATATGTTTCTTTTTGTAAAGTTTATTCATATACTATTAGTATATGAACAAATCATCAAAGTTTTTGATTTTTGTTTCCTTCTTATTAATAATGGTTTTCGTTTTTCCTCACAAGTCACATGCTTTGACAGATATCGATAGTAATATCATAGAAGATACTACGTGGAGTTTATCAGGTAGCCCGTATATTGTTCACAGAAGTATACGTGTTTTATCTGATATAACTTTAAATATTGAACCAGGAGTTGTTGTAAAATTTGACGCAAGACCATACTCGTATAGTAAAAATGATATACATGTAAATGGCAAAATTATAGCCAATGGAAGTGAAAGTTTGCCTATTTATTTTACCTCTAGCTATGATGATCATTTTTTCCCAGAGACCGATGATTATCAAAGTTGCAATTACGAGACAGATATAAATGGTGACAATATAGGACCAGAAATATGTGTCACCTATGATTTGAGTGATCCAAGTAAAAATGATTGGGGTGGTATATCTATCAGCAATTCAATATCTGGTTCAAGTTTGAAAAATGTTTTTATGAGTTATGTTTATTCTGGATTAGAGGTATATAAATCAAAATTAAGTGTAAATAATTTAAATATAAATGAAAGTAATGATGCAATCACTATCTATGAAGGTAGTGATTTTTTATTTTCTGGATTAGATATCTCAAATATATATCATGACCCTGTAACTATTTTTAACGATAGTAATTTTATGGGAGAAAAATTAAAAATGGAAAACTTTCTAAATGCTAGAAGAACTGATGCAATTGTTGTTTTTAATCATTCAACTTTAGATATAAGAGATTCTTTGTTTAAAAATTGCCCAGATGAAGCCTGCATCACTGTTTTCGATGGTGATAGTTATGCCTCAAATCAGTCTAGTATAAGTATTGAAAATACTATCTTTGATGGAGGTTTAGGTTCTGGAATCCTTGCTTTCAGTGGAAATATTTTAATGCCTATGATTATAGATATCAAAGATTCTACTTTTAAAAATTTTGATTTATTTGCTATTGAAAATTATTTAGAAACTACAACAATAAATGCAAAAAATAATGATTGGGGCGACCCAACTGGTCCAAATCATATAGATAATCCAGATGGAAAAGGTGAAAAGCTTTATGGCTTGGTTTCTTTTGTACCGTGGGTGGGGAAGGAGCCTCTAGAGCCATCAACTTTTTACGCAAAAATAACAAACAGCCCAAACGGTGTGGCACGTTTATATAGCCAGCCGAGTATAAACTCGACTTTAATAAAAACATTACCAAATGATTGGATTGTAAAAGTAATCGAAAAGAAAGACTCAAATGGTCAGGCAATGATTGCCGATGGCTATATTTGGTATAAAGTCGAGGATCCTACAGACAAAACTTTGCATTATATGTTTGCAAGTGCGGGTACCACAAAATATTTACCTTATGAAAAAGACAAACAAACAGAATATGAAAATAACTCTGTGGATAATTTGAGTGGTACGACAACTGTCGATAAGAATAAAAGAAGAGATGAATTTTTGGGTATTTTAGACCATTATTATAATAATGCTGATGATAAAAAGTCTTTATATAGTTCAAATGATACTACGAAAATTTCTAGCTTTAAAGAGATTGGTTTTCAAAAGGAAGTCATACTAGCTATAGTAGGGCAGGAGATCGCCGGCGCTGGTTTCAATAATGAGATTGTCACATTTGATTATGGTCATGGCTTGATGCAAGTCACTATGGATGCATTGAAACATGAGAATCCTAGTGTGGATAATAAATATTTTGGTTTTAAATATAATGCTGATGATCCCAGGGGTCAATTTAGTGAATCTAAAGTAGAGATTTGTGAAGAAATTAGGTCTGATCAATATAAAAAATGTTATAAAAATACTGAAACATATAATCAATTAAGAAAGCCATATACAAATTATGATCATGATATTTTAAATCCTATTTATAAACAATACGCCAATACTGTGCAGTCTATGTATGCCAATGTAAAAGATGGACTAGGAATCTTACGTTCAAAATATAACACAGCTCTAAAAAATTCTTGCAAAACAGGTGACTATACGGTGGAAGGAATAAATTTTAATTGTAATGATATAAGAAAAGTAAAAACTGTTTGGTATTATAATGGGGCCTCGGTAGATCCAAAAAGAAATTATATGTTAAAAATTTCAGATCAATTAAAAGTTTTAAATATAACTTTCCCAGGGGTTATTTACGATAATAGTGACCAATTGATAGAAAAACTTGCAATTGCAAATAGGCACAGAAGAGAATTTAAAGCTTATAGTCCTGTAGAAATTAGAATAAAAGATTCTCAAGGTAATATTACTGGTTTGGTTAATAGTAATTCTGTTTCAGAAATGCCAAACGGTATTTATGATTTAGAAAATGAGAGAGCAATGATACTTTTCCCCGACGATACATATACTTACGAAGTTGTGGGTGACAACACTGGTGGTTTTTATGGAGTAGATATTGATAATTATAATGGAAGTGATATACCCGTCAGTTTTAATGCAAATGATTTATCAATAATTCCAGGTGAAATCCACACATATAGCGTAGATGAAACAAAGCTTGCAAGTGGTGCGCCAGATGCAGTTACCGTCGCGATAGATAATAATGGTGATGGGGTAACAGAACGTGTTATTAAGACAGGATCACAACTTACCTCGATAGAACCTTATGATTTTTATTTCAAAAAATTGATAGATGGTGGAGAGTATAAATTAAATAAAAAGTTAGAAGTTAAAATTAAAGTTACAAAAAATAAAGGAGTAAAGAAGATAAAAATACCTAAAGCAACTTTGAGTATAACTCGGGCGTCAGATGGTTATATTTTACCATTAAATATAAAAGACGCAGATGAGGATGATGAGCAAGATGGGTATGATAAAGAAAAATGTAAAAAAGAAAACAAAGAACATGAAAAGAATTATGAATGGAAAATACCAAAGAATAGCATGACAGAAGGAGAGTGGAAGGTAGAGGTGAAATTAGGGGATAAGGTTAAGCACTCAATATTTATTAATATGGTAAAATAATAATATGAAAAAAGTAATTACAATTTTAGTTCTTATTTTAGCTATAGCTGTATCAGGTTTTTATATTTATTTAGATTTTCCTAATAAAAAAGAAGATGTAGAAATAGTAAAGAAGGATGAAGTTAAAAAAGAAATTGTTCCAATAGTAAAAACTAAGGAAGTTAAATTGGGTGATATGGTTTTAAATATTTCAGAAAATTTGGAGATTAATAATGTGAATGATAGCTTAGTTTTAAAATTTAAAGGCTCTTTTAAAAATGTAGATATTAAAGATAATAGTTTATTTTTTTATTTAAATTATTCTAAAGATTCAGTACTAATGAATAGTAGTCTTGAAGATTGGTTTGATCAAAATGGTCCACAAACGGAAAAAACTAGTGCATCATCTTTATACGATGAAGAAAAAAAAGTAAACAATTTATCATATATAGAATCTTTGTACGAAGCACCTACCTCTAGAATGGCATCATCTTTTTATAATGTAAAAGTTCTTTATTTCAAAAATAAAAGTGATATATATGAAATTACTTATTTTAATAAATCAAATAATCCTAAAATATCTTTAACCCCCGAAGAAGAAAAATCAATACAAAACTACGAAAAGATTGTTGATGAAATTATTAAAAGTATCCGTTTTGTTGATTAATTTCTATAAACCTCTGTCCGTGTGATATAATGTCCACATGTTTACTGGACACACTTTAAAAGTCATCATAGGTTTCTGTGGGATGATATTGTTAGGACTTTTGTCTTTGCTTTTTATTGATGGGATTGATCAAAAACAGCAGGGAAGTGCAAATGGTGGTTTCAATACTCCTGATTCTGTGGCTTCACCAACTTTTAACAGATAGCTTTACAAATATAGCGAATATGCTATTATACACGAGTAGCCGTAGATAGTAGGTGACCGAAAGGTCTTAAAAAAGTCCCTAACCCTGAAATATTCAGGACGGACGACAAAGTAATCTTTGTCTAGCCTGCCGAGGTCGAAATCTGTGTATTTTATACACAGGCTATACGACACTCCCTATGGGAGTTTTTATTTTTTAGAAAAACAAAATTCATGCCGATAACATTAGAAAAAAAGAAAAAAATGGTAACTACTTTAGAAAGTTTTATCAAAGACGCGAATTCTGTTGTCTTTGTAAAATTCGATAAATTAAAAGTTGCTGATGTAAATGCGCTTCGTCGTAGTTTACAAAAAGAAAATGTTGGATATAAAGTAATGAAAAAAACTTTATTGAAAAGAGCTCTTCTCGCAAATGGTATCGAAGGTGATTTACCAGAGACACCAGGACAAGTAGCTATCGCATATGGTACAGATTTACTTGCACCAGCTCGTGAAGTAAATACCTTTATGAAAACTCATAAAGAAAATGTGTCTATAATAGGAGGAGTTTTTGAAAAGAGATACATGAACGCAAGTGAAATGATGAGTATAGCAACTATACCACCATTACAAACACTACGTGGTATGTTTGTAAATATCATCAATTCACCTATACAACGTTTAGCAGTTGCCCTAGATCAAATCGCAGAAAAGAAAGCTTAGTTATAAATTTAGAAATTAATTAATATAATATATATGGAAGAAACAAAAGTAGAAGTTCCAGCAAAGTTTAAAGACATTGTTGCGAAAATAGAAGAAATGTCAGTCATCGATTTACACGAATTAGTAAAAGTTTTTGAAGCTAAGTTCGGAGTTTCAGCTGCTGCAAGTGCAAGTGCTGGTCCTGCAGCGCAAGCAGAAGAAGCAGAAGTTAAAGATTCATTTACAGTAGAACTTACAGCTGCAGGTGAACAAAAAATCGCAGTTATGAAAGTTGTTAAAGAAGTCCTAGCTCTTGGTCTTAAAGAAGCTAAAGATTTAGTAGATGGAGTACCTTCTGTTTTGAAAGAAGGTTTGAAAAAAGCTGAAGCTGAAGATCTCAAAAAGAAATTAGAAGAAGCTGGCGCTAAAGTTACTCTAAAGTAACTTTAGAGACGGAACGCGTCGGAGTGAGTCTGGGTCGCGAGCTTTTCTAGTAAGAAAAGACTTGTGCAAAAGTTACATTAAAATAAACATCGTTTATCTTAAGACACGTTGCGATCCAAAGCGGTTTACAGTAACCTAAATAAGCTCAAAAACGCCCCATAACGGGGTGTTTTTGATTTTTAGGAGGATTTGTTTGTTTCGAGATATTATACACCCTGTAGCCATTGACTTTCTTCCATTTTAAGGTTATTTTTAAGTAAAATAAGCTTCTTTAAATTTTAAAAAAATAAAATAATGGAAAAGAAAGAATGGTATCTTAAAGGACTTCAAGAAAGGTTTTATGTCGTACTACAAATAGCATTACTAATGTTTTGTTTTTATTTTATTGTCCATATAACCACCCCAGGTTTTTGGAACGGTTTAATTTCTTTAATTTTCATCGAAACAGTCTTTGTATATTTTTGGAGAAACAAAAATGACGAGTCAAGCAAATTCCAAATTATTTTTGTTCATTTCATTTCAACATTTTTCTTGTTACACCTTGTAAATGAAGAAGGTGGAAATTCGATCGAATCTAATTTTCTGACAATACCACTTGTAGTAGTGGTAGCATTCATGCTAATGAGATTTTTGATAAATTGTCCAAGACTTATAAGAAAAAATTATTTAAACCTAACGTTTGAATACTTAAATGTTTTTTTTCTAAACATCATATGTGTTCTTCTGTTGTATGGAGTTTTTATTAATCTGGGATCAAATTTCGTTTGGTTGTTTTCAATCCCGACATTAGTACTGACGTATTTCTATAGTGATTATGCTTCAGGAAATTCTAAAAGAAAATGGTGTCTACCATTATTTTTTATGTTCTTTCCCACGTTCGTAGCATACATGAGTTTCATTTATCAGTATTGGTTTAAAAATATACTTTTTGGAACTATTACTGGATGGAAGTTCTTCTGTGTATTGATGATTGTTTCCTTAATGGTACCAATTATTATTTTAATAAAAGAGAGAAAGCCTAATTAATTTATTAATTAGGGCTTTTTTATTTTAGTACAATTACTGTATAATAAAACTATGAATAATGACGCTTTTAATGAAGGTTATAACAAGCTAAATAAAGCTCAAAAGGAAGCTGTAGATACGACAGAAGGACCTGTGATGGTCATAGCGGGGCCAGGAACCGGTAAAACACAAGTTCTAGCGCTTCGCATTGCAAATATAATGGTAAAAACCGACACAAAGGCTGACGGGATCCTATGCTTAACTTTTACTAACAGTGGTGTACGTGCTATGCGAGAGAGACTTTTGTCATATATCGGTCCGCAAGCGGCAAAAGTAAACATCTCGACTTTTCATAGTTTCGCAGGCAATATCCTAGAAGAATTTTATAATGTTATAGATTTACCAAAGGTCCCAACTATAATGGACGAGAGCACTATGGTCTCGCTTATAGACGAGATTTTAGAAAATAATACTTGGGAGCATTTACGCCTAAGGGGGAACAGCAGTTTCTTTTTTAAAGATATAAAAAGTTTAATTTCACTTTTGAAACGTGAACAAATGAGTCCAGAAAGTTTTTTAAATTCTCTTGAGGTTGAGATAGAAAATATAGAGCACGATGAAGCTAGTATCTCCACTCGAGGTGAAAGCAAGGGTAAGTTAAAACAAGATGCTGTTAAAAAAATAGCAGGTTTAGAGCGCACAAAAGAAATCGTAGAATTTTATAAAATATATGAACAATTAAAAAAAGAAAAGCTACTCGCAGACTATGACGACATCATAGGTTATGCATTAGAAATTTTAAAACAAAGCGAAGACGCTTGCGCTACGCTCCAAGAGCGGTATCTGTATGTGCATGTAGACGAACATCAAGACTCGAGTAATTTACAAAATGAAATATTGCGACTCATTTGGGGCGAAATTGAAAAACCAAATATTTTTGTTGTAGGGGATGATAGGCAGTTGATATATGGTTTTGGTGGGGCGTCAATTTCTTATTTTGAAAATTTCAAACACACTTTTGGTAAAG
>JAYTNB010000020.1:0-11673 GCA_043748495.1 bacterium
GTTTTTATAACTAAAGCATCTAATATACTCTTTTCACTACCAATGGCATCCATGTCGAATTGAGAAAATTGGCGATAGCGACCCTTTTGAGGTTTGTCATGACGAAAAACCGGACCATAACTATAAGCGAGAACTGGTTGTGGTAATGATTGCATTCCATTTTCAATGTACGAACGCATAAGTCCAGCTGTATGTTCTGGACGGAGTGCCAAAATGTTCTCACCTTTAGTTTTAAAAGTGTACATTTCTTTGTCTATAATGTCTGTACCGACACCGATAGATGAAGTAAAAACTTGAGCATCCTCGACGATAGGCGTATCTATCGGTTTGAAACCATAGTACACTGCTATCTCTTGAGCTTTTTCAAAAAACCCTTGGAAATAATAATAAAGAGGTCCGTCAATGTCTCGCATACCTTTTACTGATTGCAATGCTTCTTTTTTTGTTTTTTTCTTTTCAATCATAATTATTTATCTTGTTGATAATATCCTGGTAAATAAGAAATATGTTTAAATGGTAGAAGTCGTAAATATGCTCTGCCTACCAATTTCTTTCTTGGAACTACACCCCATTCTCTAGAATCATAACTGTGGTTGCGATTATCACCCATAACAAAGTATTCATCGTCTTTTGTTTGATAAGAGCCAGTTGTAGGGAAACTTTCATTTAAGTATGGCTCATCGAGAGTAAATCCATCTGGATGATCTTTGTTTATTATAGTGACTTTGCCGGAGGAGATGGATATTTTTTCATTTGGTAAACCGATTATTCTTTTTACAAAATAGCGTTTCGGATCAACAGGGTATTTAAATATCACAACATCGCTACGATTTATGTTTCCACGAATGTATGAAAGTTCGTCGACGATTAAATACTGTTTATCATCAAATGTTGGAAACATTGAAAGCCCTGAAACAACAAAAGGTTGTGCGATAAACATACGAATAGGGAGTACGATAGCTATAGCCACAATTGCATAGCGAACCAAGTCCCAAAGACTCTCTTTTTTTTCGCTCGTTTTTATTTCTTTATCCATATACAACACATATTATCACATAACAACTATTGACATAACATATAAATCTGTTTTATGATAAGGAAATGTATATATTTGGATTAGGAAATCCTGGAAAAGAATACGAACTAACACGTCACAATGCTGGACGAATTATTTTCTCGTATCTCAAAAAAGAATATGATTTACCAGACTGGAAAGAAGACCTAAAAATCAAATCACTAAAATCAAAAGGTGAAATAAACGGAGAGAAAGTAGAATTATTTATGCCAAATAATTTTATGAATAATTCTGGAACAAGCGTTGCGCCAATTATCGATAGTCCAAAGAAATTAAATAAATTAATTGTTGCTTATGATGATCTGGATTTGCCGATTGGCACCATAAAAATATCTTTTAATAAAAGTTCTGGTGGGCACAATGGACTCGAATCTGTTATCAAAAAAGTAAAGTCAAAAGAATTTATCCGTATTCGCATCGGCATCATGCCAGTGACACCAACAGGTAAATACAGAAAACCAAAAGGGGAGGAAACTGTGATGAAATTCCTACTTTCGAATTTTAAAGAAGACGAACTCAAGACTCTAAAGAAACTGTCTAAAAAAATAGCTGAAATTATAACTATGATTTCAAAAGAGGGAAAGGATAAGGCTATGAGTGTTTATAATTAAAAAACCTCTCAAAAATGAGAGGTTTTTTAATGCGTATTTTATTTCGCGTCTTTTGCAAGGTGCACGAGAGTCATACGTTGGTCTTTTGGTTCAAAGAGTGTGACTTGGAAATTGTAAGTCTTTCCGAGTTCTAGACTTTTCTTCAAAAGTTCTTCAGAACCGAAGCTTGAGTTGTGGACCAAACCAGCAACTCCTTGTTTGATAGAAACAAGAGCACCGTGTTTGTTGAACTTGATAACAACTCCAGAAACGATGTCGCCTTTTTTCAAAGTACTTTCATATTCATTCCATGGATTTTCTTTCAAAGCTTTGATAGAAAGAGATATTTTACCATCTTTGATTTCTATTATTTTTGCTTTGATTTTGTCATCAACTTTAAACATTGAACGTGGATCCTCAACTAGACCCCAGTCAATTTCCGAGATGTGTACTAATCCTTCTAAACCATCTTCAACTTTGAGGAATACTCCAAAGTCTACGATTCCAGCAACAGTACAGTTTACTTCGTCGCCAACTGCGTACTTGCCCATGATTTCTTTTCTTTCTTCTGGGTTGTTGTCTTTTTCAGAGAAGATAAGTTTGCCTTCTTTTGGAAGTGCAGAAATCATAACAACTGTTATACGTTTACCGATGAGCATTTTCAATGCTTTAAGGATTTTGTCTTTATCAGAGTCTTCTACACGTGGGTAGTTCTCGCTTTTCAATTGTGAAGCAGGTAAGAAACCAGCGATACCTTGCCATTCGAGTATCAAACCACCTTTATTAGCTTCTTTGATAGTCAATTCAAGCGCTGTTTTTTCTTTGATAGCTTTTTCAGCTTCACTCCAAATAAGAGCTTGCTTTGCTTCTTTTAGAGAAAGTTCGATGTAACCTTCTTCATTTACAGTTGCAACTATTTTAGCTTTTACAACATCACCGATACTTACTTTTTTGATAATGTCTTTTGCATTAATAAATTCACGTCCATAAATGATACCTGTACCAAATGGTGCGATATCAATATAGATTGATGATTTTTTGATAGAAATAACAGGACCTTCAACCAAAGCATCTACTTGTGGTGGAATCTCTGTTTTTTCTAGCATCTTTCCGATACCAGAAAGCTCTAATTTTGCACTATCTACAATGTCTTCTACTTCTGTACTTTTTTTCATAAATTAAAAAAACCGCTTTTATCTATAAAGTATAGATATTGCGGCAAAGGTTTGAGTTTCTTTTGCTTTTTCTTTATAAACTAAAGAAATCACAATAGGGTTAAATCTCAGACCTGTGCTATTAATAGATTGTTTATACTATATATATGGTTTTTTTGCAAATGTAAAAGAAGATTTCTGTTTCGGTCTTTTTTCTTTTTAAAATAAGTGTTATACTAAAAATATGATAATCACATACATGGGAAAACAGTGCTTTAAAATAACACAAGGTGATCTTGTTGTTGCATTTAACCCTATTTCAAAAGATGCTAAATACTCTGGCAAGGTTCCACATTTTGGTGCAGATATAGCACTATCAACAACTAATCATCCTAACTTTAATGGCTTTGAAAATCTGAGCCACGGTGACACTATACCATTTGAAATCAAAGGTCCAGGAGACTATGAAATTAAAAATATTTTTATAAAAGGATTGTTGTCTGAGACAGAAATAGATGGTAAGAAATATATAAATACTGTATATACAATGACCATCGACAATATAGCTCTATGTTTCCTCGGGGCTTTTAATAAAAACAAGATTGATCCAAGTATTCGTGGAGAGATAGATTCTTGTGATATCGTTTTTGTTCCTCTCAACGATGATTTCATGTCAGTTTCAGATTCATTTGCGCTTTCAAATACTCTAGAACCAAAGATAATAATCCCTATGGATTATGATGAAAAAAACTTGAAAGCTTTTATAAAAGAAAGTGGGCAAGAAAAAGTAATTCCAATAGACAAATTAACAATCAAATCAAAAGAACTAGCTGGTCGCGAGGGTGAGATTATTATTCTTTCAAATTAATTCATATGAGAGCATACGTCAAAAAACTACAAAATAAGTCTGAAGAATCTCGTAAACAAATTTTATTTTTTACAATGGCTATCTTTATGAGTCTCGTTGTAGGTGTCTTTGTTTATGGACTAGGGAGTCAATTTAGAGAAATAGCAAAAAAAGAAGAAGCACAAAATAAAACTACAGGGCCTTTTAGATTGATGGCTGATTCAATTTCTAAGAGTTATAAAAATATGACAGCAAGTGCTTTTAACTCTATGCCAAATAAACAAGATAGAGAACCTGCAAATTCAGTAGTTCCAGAAATTCCAGAAGGAAAACAAATCGAATTGATAGTAATAGATAAACAACAATAATATGGCAAAAAAAGAAACACCAAAAGAAAATATCGAAACAAAAGAACATGTCAATATCGTTTCTGTAGATATTAACTACGAGATGAAAAATTCTTTTATTGACTATGCCATGTCTGTTATCACAGATAGAGCATTGCCTGATGTTCGTGATGGTCTAAAGCCAGTTCACCGTCGTATTTTGTATGCAATGCAAGAGATGGGACTGACATCGAGCTCTCGCTTCCGTAAAAGTGCTGCGGTAGTCGGTGACGTACTCGGTAAATACCACCCTCACGGTGACGTTGCTGTTTATGACTCTATGGTTGGTATGGCTCAAGACTTTTCTTATCGATATCCACTTATCTGGGGTCAAGGTAACTTTGGTTCTATAGATGGAGACAATCCTGCTGCTATGCGTTATACAGAGGCTAAAATGGCAAAAATCGCAGCGCAACTCCTTTTGGATTTGCATAAAGAAACAGTAGATTTTATTCCAAACTATGACCAAACTCGACGTGAACCAAAAGTTCTTCCAACTGCTGTTCCGAATCTGCTTTTAAATGGGACGCTCGGTATCGCTGTTGGTATGGCGACAAATATACCGCCACATAACTTAACAGAAGTTATAAATGCGACACTTCATCTAATAGACAGTCCAACTGCTACAACAGAGGACTTGATGCAACATATAAAAGGTCCGGATTTTCCTGTCGGAGGCATCGCATATAATCAAAGTGACTTATTACATGCTTATTCAACAGGCCGTGGGGGAGTTGTGACTCGAGGTAATGCAGAAATAGTAGAATTAAAAACTGGCAATTTCCAAATAATAATTACGTCTATACCTTATCGTGTAAATAAATCTAACCTAATAGAAGCCATAGCGAGTTTGGTTCAAGAAAAAAAGTTAGAAGGAGTCAAAGGTTTACGAGACGAATCTGCAAAAGATATTCGCATCGCTATCGATCTAAAAAGTGGAGTAATTCCTCAAAAAGTTTTAAATTATATTTATAAACATACTCAACTCGAACAATCTTTTAACTACAATATGGTGGCTCTGGTGGAAGGAGTACCGCAGACTCTCTCACTTAAGAGTTTACTCGAGAACTTTATTTCTCATCGTACTGTTGTTGTTCGTCGTCGTACACAATACGATCTAAAAAAAGCAAAAGAACGTGAGCACATTTTATTGGGTCTGAAAAAAGCTCTGGATCATATCGACCGTGTCATCACTATCATTCGTGGTTCAAAAGATACAGCTCTCGCAAAGTTGAACTTGATGAAGGAATTTAAATTCTCTGACTTACAAGCTACTGCTATCCTAGAAATGAAATTAGCGAAACTCGCAGGTCTCGAGAGAAAGAATATAGAACTCGAACTAAAAGAAAAACAAAATTTTATAGCCGAATGTGAAGCGTTGCTGGCTTCTGTTAAAAAAATGTTAAAGGTTATATCAGTTGAACTCGAAGAAATTCGTGATAAATACGGAGACGCTCGTCGAACTAAAATAGTTAAAGGCGGAGTCAAAGCCATAAATGAAGAAGACTTGATAGAAGAAAAAGAATCAGTTCTTGTTTATACAGCAGGTGGTTATGTCAAACGTACTGATCCAGGTGAATATCATACTCAAAAGCGTGGTGGAGTTGGTGTTATCGATATCGAAACAAAAGAAGAGGATTTCGTTACTATGTTATTGTCATGTAATACTCATAGTGATTTATTATTTTTTACCAATCTAGGTAAAGCGTATCAGATAAAGATGTATGACATCCCAGAAGGTCGTCGTGCGACAAAAGGTAAGTCTATCGCTAACTTTATATCGCTTGAATCAAGTGAAAAAGTAACTTCTATTTTACCTATAGATAAGAAGATAATGCAATCTCTGGAAAGTCTAATGATGGTAACTAAATACGGTGTTGTAAAAAAAGTTGGTGCAGAGAGCTTTAAAGATGTTCGTCGAAGTGGTTTGATCGCTATTAAATTAGACAAAGGAGATGAATTGCAGTCAGTTCTCGCTTTGCAAAGTGGTGATGATATCATGCTCGCAACTAATTTGGGTCAATCAATTCGTTTCAAAGAAAGTGATGTTCGTGTGATGGGTAGAACAGCTGGAGGTGTCCGTGCTATTAAATTAGTAAAAGATGATGTTGTTATCGGTGTTGATTTAGTGAAAAAAGGTGAGACTGATTTATCTCTGTTAACACTTTCTGCTAATGGTCTCGGTAAAAAAACTAATATCAAAGAATACAAAATACAAAAAAGAGGTGGTTCTGGAATCAAAACAGCAAAAGTCACTCCAAAGACAGGCAAGTTAATTGTTGCAAAGATAGTTGGAACTCAAGCTGAATTGATAGCTGTCTCAGCAAAAGGTCAGGTTATACGTGTTGATTTAAAATCAGTACCAACTTCTGGTCGTCAAACTCAAGGTGTCACTATAATGAAACTGCGTTCTGGCGATAGCATCGCTTCTGTTACTTGCTTATAATATGAATTCACTTCCTAAAACAAATCTAAATCAATTTGATATAAAAGACGGAATGTCTGTTGCGGATTTTGGTTCTGGTAGTGGTCACTATGTTTTCGACGCAAGTACTCGTGTGGGTTATAATGGACACGTGTATGCTATAGAGATTCAAAAAGGCCTACTGTTGAGACTCGAAAATGATTTAAAAGAAAAACATATAACAAACACAACTTGTATCTGGGGTGATATCGAAAAGAAAAACGGTACAAAAATAGCAGATGGGATAATCGATCGTGTCATCATATCTAATGTATTTTTTCAGGTTGAAGATAAGCTAGGTGTGATAGATGAAGCAAAGAGAATTCTTAAAAAAGATGGGATGATATTACTTTTGGATTGGAGTGAGTCATCGATAATCCCGACTAGTGATTATGTAGTTAAAGAAGAAAAAGCCAAAGATATGTTTTTGATGCGAGACTTGAAATTCGTTAAAAATATTTCTGCTGGTGACCATCATTATGGTATAATATTTAAGCATGAATAAACCAAAATTCTTTACAATAAATATTATTAGTTTAAACTTAGAATAGATTTAGACTTATGAATAATTTCCAAACAATTTTAGTTTCAGTATTCTTAGCGATTTTTGCTTTTGCTGTTTTGATTTTTTCTGGTTTGCTTGATATCGGAAATAAAATCGGTAAAAACAAGGAACCTGTTGGGAAAATCATCGTATGGGGAACTGTCCCGTCAACGGATATTTCAAAAGCATTTCTCGATATAACTACAGCTAACAGAGAAGTGGAAATAAGTTATCTCCAAAAAGATCCCGACTCATATCAAGCTGATCTAGTAGAAGCTTTTGCTCGTGACAATGGACCAGATTTATTTATTATCACATCAAGTATGGTTCTACGTAACGATAGTTTCATCTACAAGATACCTTATACTGCTTATCCTAAAAAGACTTTTATCGATAACTTTATAGATGGAGCAAGTATCTATGCAGGAACAGACAGTATCACTGCATTGCCTTTTGCTGTGGATCCGATGGTTGTTTACTACAATAAGGACATCATGACCAACAAGGAATCGCTAAACAACCAAATTATTGGAATGAATTATTTGAACTTTCTTCACAACTAACTCAGAAAAAAGACGACGGAACTATCAATCAGTCTATGATTGCTCTGGGTCGCTATGACAATGTAAAACATGCAAAAGATATAATATCCACTTTATTATTGCAAAACAATAATCCAATCATCCAATTGTATTCTGATAGATACAGAACTTCTATTAGTCTAAAAGAACCAAATTCTGAAAAATCAATCGCAGAAGAAGCACTTTCTTTTTATACCGAATTTTCAAATCCAAATTACAAAGCTTATTCTTGGAATCGTTCGATGCCAAACTCTTTAGATGCTTTTACCTCAGGTAAACTGGCTTTTTATCTCGGACGAGCAAGTGAACTTTTTTATATACAAGAAGTAAATCCAAATTTGTCTTTTGACGTTAAAGAGATGTTTCAGACACCCGACACGAATCGTCGAACCTATGGGGATATCTACGCTATGGCCATAAACAAAAAATCTAAAAATATAGATCTTTCTGTCTATATTGCAAGGTTAGTCAGTGAAGGCGAGTATGCAGAAAAGATGTCTCAAGCCATATCTCTGCCTCCTGTTTCTCGAACAGTGCTCGCATCTAAACCAAAAGATACTTATATGTATACATTTTATAATAGTGCATTGATCTCACGATCATGGTTCGATCCAGATAGTAAAAAAACAAATGATATATTTAATGAAATGTTTGATAGTATTTTATCAAACAAGTTAAACATATCTTCAGCCCTTGCAAAAGCAAGTCAGAAAATAAATCTATTATTAGATAAATAAAATTATGAACAAAATTTCTATAAAAAAAATAACCTGTTTCATTATTGTGTTTATGATTATGCTTGTACCAGTTATCTCTTTTAGTGCAGGAGGTCAACTGCGCTCACCATGTGGTCACGTAGGTGAAAAGATGTGTACTTTTAGTGATTTCATTTCTTTAATAAATACAGCTATAACTTTTGTCTTATTTAAAATCGCTACACCTTTTATCATCTTGATATTATTGTATGCAGGATTCTTGTTGATTACATCAGCTGGTAATCCCGAAAGTTTGTCAAAAGCAAAGAAAATGATTACGAATGTTATTTTTGGATATGCAATTGCTTTAATCGCTTGGCTATTCATCACTTGGATATTGAAAATATTTGGTTTTACAGATACGACCTTTATTGATTATTAAGATAATGTTATAATAAATTTATGAAATTTTTTAAAAATCTAACTATCTCTATTTTATTTTGTTTTGTATTAATAACAAGTTTACCCGTTACTGTTTCTGCAGGAATATGTCCAGACCTTGTCGAAAGAGACATTTGTGGACCACTCAATGATCCAGGAAAAACTAAAACAAACATAATCTCAGTTAAAATAGAAAACCCATTAGGTGCAGGTGGTGTGTCTACTGTACCTCAATTCATAGATAAAATTTTAGACTTGGCTATACAGATTGCTCTACCGATACTTACTTTAGCTATTGTTTACTGTGGATTTCTTTTTGTAAAAGCTCAAGGTAATCCCGAGGAACTAACTAAAGCCAAAACAGCTCTATTGTACACACTCATCGGTGCAGCTATCATTCTAGGGGCCAAGGTTATAGAGAGTTTCGTAACTGATACAGTTACTGAGTTAGGAGCGACAGCTATGCTAATTATCAATCATTATATGATATAATATCTGTATGAATTCAAAAACAAAAAATAACATAGTTGGTTTTATTATTAAAAACATTTTCATAGTTTTATTGTTTCTTTTGGTCGTATCACCAGTATACTTTATTAATGCTGCTGCTGTTGATTTGACAAGTGATAGTGATTTGAGGGGTATAGATTGCAGTAATGTAAATGCTGACAATCTAAAGAACTTAGCTTCTTTTATTGTTTGTTTTTTAAATAACTATATAGTACCTTTTGTATTTGCACTTGCTCTGATAGCATTTATATGGGGTGTGATGCAGTATTATTTGAATCCTGAAAATGAAGAAAAGCGTTCCAAGGGTAAAGAGTTCATAGTAGGTGGTCTCATAGCATTGTTTGTTATGATTAGTGTTTGGGGATTGGTAAAGATATTAACTGGCACTTTTTTTGATGATGCACAACTTTCTGCCCCTACAATTCCTAGCTTGAATATTAAATAAATGTTATAATATTTGTATTAGAAAAGTCGTTTTTAAAATTATTAATTATTAATTTTTTATATTTTATGAAAAAAATCGCAAGTTTAAGTTTATTTGCTTTAAGTTTGGTTCCATCGTTTGTTTTCGCAGAAGTATCATACACAACAGCTGATAGTATCCTAACAAGGATAACTACTATCCTAAGTACAGTTATCCCTATACTTATAGTTATAGCTGTTATTTACTTTATCTGGTCTGTTATCCAATACACTCTCAGTAGTGATGAGGAAGCAAAAGCTGGTGCTCGTAAGGGTATTATTACAGGATTAATTGGCCTATTCGTAATTCTTTCTTTCTGGGGAATCGCAGGTGTTATCCAGAGAACTTTTGGAGTAGCAGGTAACAAAATAAATACAGAAAACATCCCTTGTGTTCAAGCTAATCCAAATAAACCTTGTGAATTACAATCCACTGGTTTTTAAATAAATAATATGAAAAAATTAACTAAAATTAGTTTATTGATTGCAACTTTAATTCCATCTATTGTTTTTGCTATAGCACCTGAACCTTCACCAACAGGTTTAGCGGATATATTGAACACTATATCAAAGTTACTTAGTTCAGTTATACCGATACTCATTATCATAGCTGTTATTTACTTTATCTGGTCCATTATCCAATACACACTATCAACTGATGATGAAGCCAAAAAAGGTGCTCGCAAGGGGATAGTAACAGGTTTGATCGGTCTGTTTATCATCATTTCTTTTTGGGGTATTGTTTATGTACTTCAAGATACTTTTAATGTTAGTGGTGCTCGATTAAATAAACAAGATTTACCACAAGTTATTTTTGAATAAAAATATGAATTTCTTATTTGTAAAACAAGCCGAAGCTGTGGGTGCGAATCAATTATTAAAAAACATCAACAGTGTAATAATTAATCCTCTAATTACAATTTTGATTGCAGCTGGATTTGTCTATTTTCTTTGGGGTGTAGCTCAGTACTTATTAGCTGGTGAAAATGAAGAAGCTCGTTCTACAAGTAAAACACATATGCTTTATGGTATCATCGGTTTATTCATTATGGTTTCTGTATTTGGCATACTAAATTTTGTTGCAAGTACAATCGGAGTCTAATAATTGTAAATAAGTATAAAAAAAGGGCTAACAAATTAATTTGTTAGCCCTTTTGGTTATTTTTTCTTTAAATAAATTTCTAAAATTTCTTTTAAAAGTTCTTTTGAATCTGAACTAATACCAAAATCGTTTTGTTGAAAAGTTTGTGGTGTTATTCCTAAAGCAATTTTTGCTTCTTTGGCTTGATCTTTTTCTGAACCATTAGGTAAAATTCCTTTACCTGTTTTAGTAATTCTTTTCCTAAGTCTTTCTGCCTTGAGGTCATTAGCATCTGCGTCTAATTCAGCGAATCTCTTTTTACCTAAAGCTTCATAATAAGCTGCATCGAGCTCAATACTTATTAAAGTAATTTGAGATTTACCATTCTTGCTTAAGCTAGTGAGGTAAGGATAACTATTGTTGTTACAAAAATTATCTATTTCTTTTACTAACTCTCCTGTTATCCATTCAACAGGATCATCTCCATCACTGTCGATATCTAAAAACTCTGGAGTTTTCTTTTTTGCATTTTTTTCAAAAAATTCAAAAACAAAATCATCAATTTTTTTTCTCATCGTCTCCAGACCACCTTCTATCTCATAGATTTCGCTAAGCCTTTCTGGTACAAGTTTTAACATAAAAGATAATTTATGAAAAGTAACTTGTATCCCTCTTGTTTTTGTTTGAACAGGACCTATTTGAGGAATCGTAATTTCTAAAGATTGTAGGTCTGCTGCTTTGTGTCCACTGTCGTCGATGCTGACCTTTGTTGTAAAAGGACAAGACCAATTGAAAGCACCAGCATTCATCTGACCTATCGGTTTATTCGTTAAGTTTGAAAAA
>JAYTNB010000021.1:0-18944 GCA_043748495.1 bacterium
GCTCCTTTAAGGAGCTTTTATTTAACGTTTTGACGACCGCAGTGTTGTCGCTTTGCGACCGCGAGGTGGGCTCGCAAGTACTTAGTCCGCGCAAGTGTACTCACTGAGCAGATTTAGGGCTCACTTTATTTTAGTGAGACCGTTAACTTGTGAGCTAAACGTTAACACAAAAATACTCAAAACCAGATTTGCGAAAGTCTGGTTTTTTGTATATTATAATATTTATGAATGATGAAGAAATACAAAAAGAGGAAATAGTAGACTTAGACAAAGAAGAATTCAAAGATGATGTGTCTTTTATTGAGAGCACAGAAGACGGAGATGTTTTGCCAACTAAAGACATCGTAAAGAAACTTCGTGAAGAAAATAAAAAATTACGTATGGAAAAAGACGAATATTTAACTCTCTCACAAAGAGTTCGAGCTGACTACGTTAACTTACAAAAAGAAGAGGAAGGCAAGAGAAAAGATCTCAAAAGCTTTATAGTAGCCAATTTTATAGAGGATTTATTGCCTTCAATGGACAGTTTCGATATGGCGATGTCAAACAAAGAAGCATGGGAAAAAGTAGACTCTAATTGGCGCTCAGGCATAGAATACATTTACTCACAATTCCTAAAGAGTTTTGAAAATAATTCAGTTACTCCTATAAATACCGTTGGTGTACCTTTTGATGCTAAATTTCATGAAGCAATAGAAAATATAGAAACAACAAATAAAGAAGAAGATCATTTAGTTTCAAACATTGTACAGTCTGGATACAAAATATTAGACAGTAATAAGAATGACAGAGTTATACGTCCCGCTCGAGTTAAAGTTTATAAATTTAAAGATTAAACATCAATCTTAATTCTTTCTCTGTTATTTCATCAATTTGCGAAGTGACAATTATTACGAGCTCTGTCGATAATCCTAGGTCTTTTTTGATATTTGTAAATAAATACTCAAGTGGAAAAGGGGAAATCCAAGCCGAATTCTTTAAACAAAGAAAGCCGGCTTTTTTTAACAAATAGCGAAGTGATTCACGTTCATTTTTACGACTCTCTGGTAAGTCTAAAAGTATAATACGCCATTGATTATCCCAACTTGTATTTACAAGAGTGTTTTCATTTTCTAACTTTAAACTATGCATTTTTTTCTTTCCATCTGTTGTTAGGCGTGCATAGTTATTTTGACCTGAATGTATCTTTTCTATCAAACCAGCGTCTTGTAGACCTTTTATAGAGCGAGTAATAGCATAAGGGGTCTGACCGTCTTCTATTATGCTATCAGTAATATCATTTACGGCCACAGCTGATTTGCCGGATAGTATTTTCATGATTTTCTTTGAAAAATCTTGTTTTTTAGTCATAAATCTATAATATCATGTAAATGATATTATTTCAACATATATTATGCGACCACGAAATACTTGTCAAAAATAAAAGAAGGGTATATAATAGTTTTACAAATCAAAAAATTATTAATTAATCAAAACAAAAACATATGGCAAAAATAATAGGAATAGACTTAGGTACAACAAATAGTGCGGTTTCAATCATCGAAGGTGGACAACCAAAGATAATCGAAAATATCGAAGGTGGACGCACAACTCCGTCAATCGTGGCAATCAGCAAAACAGGTGAGAGACTCGTTGGTCTTTTGGCTAAACGTCAAGCAGTTACAAACCCACAAAATACAGTTTATGGTATCAAAAGATACATGGGGCATAATTTCGAAGATCCAGAAATTCAGAAATCTCAAAAGACAGCATCATTCCAAATTCAAAAAGGTACAGATGGTGGTGTTGAAGTAAAGATGGGCGATAAATTTAATCGTCCAGAAGAAATTAGTGCGATGATTTTAGCTAAAATAAAAGCTGATGTTGAAGCGAAACTTGGTGAAAAAATAACAGAAGCTATCATCACAGTTCCAGCATATTTTAACGATGCACAAAGAAAAGCTACAAAAGATGCAGGCGCTATCGCAGGACTGGATGTTAAAAGAATAATCAATGAACCAACAGCCGCAGCTCTTGCATACGGATTTAATTCTAAAAAAGATGAAAAAATAGTTGTTTACGACTTTGGTGGTGGTACTTTCGATGTGTCAGTACTCGAAGTTTCTAACGATGTCATCGAAGTTAAATCAACAGACGGCGACTCGCACATGGGTGGACGCGACATTGACCAAAAGATAATTTCTTGGTTAGCCTCTGAATTCAAAAAAACTTCAGGAGTCGATATAACAAAAGACCCACTTGCACTACAACGCCTAGATGAAGCTGCAGAAAAAGCAAAGATAGAACTTTCTACAACTGCAGAAACAGAAATAAATATTCCATTTATAACTTCAACTGACGCTGGACCACAACACTTATTGCTAAAGATGAATCAAGCGCAACTTATAGAGCTTTCTCAAGAGTACATCGACCGTTCTATCGAGATAACAAAACGTGCCATGGAAGCAAGTCCTTTCAAGATGTCTGAGATAAATGAAATCATAATGGTTGGAGGTCAGACTCGTATGCCCGCAATTGTTGAAGCAGTGAAATCACTCTTTGGAAAAGAACCGAATCGTTCTATCAACCCAGACGAAGTTGTAGCCCTCGGTGCTGCTGTCCAAGCTGGAGTCCTACAAGGCGATGTCAAAGACGTATTGTTGTTAGACGTTATACCACTTTCACTTGGAATCGAAACACTCGGTGGTGTGGCAACAAAATTAATCGAAAGAAATACTACAATTCCAAGTTCAAAATCTCAAATTTTCTCAACTGCAGCTGATAATCAAACAAGCGTAGAGATACATATCACTCAAGGAGAACGCCCGATAGCAAGTGACAATAAATCATTGGGAAGATTTATTCTTGGAGATATTCCACCAGCACCACGCGGTATGCCTCAAATCGAAGTTACTTTCGATGTGGATGCTAACGGAATATTAAATGTTAAAGCAAAAGACAAAGCAAGTGGTAAAGAGTCATCTATCCGTATCGAAGCGAGTTCTGGTTTAACAGACGCAGATATAAAGAAGATGCAACAAGACGCTGAGATTCACGCTGAAGAAGATGCAAAGAAAAAAGAATTAGTAGATGAAAAAAATAGTGCCGAGATGATGATTTTTTCTGCCGAGAAATCAATCAAAGAATACGGCGACAAAGTTGATGCTAGTTTGAAGACAAGCGTAGAAGCAAAAATAGCCGAAGTTCGCAAAGCAAAAGACGGCACAGATTTACAAGCTATCAAAACTGCCCTCGAAGCTCTTTCAACAGAGATGTCAAAAATCGGTGAGGCAATAAGCAAAGCAAGTCCTGAAGCCCAACCAACAAGTGAAGCAACAGCAGAACAAAACCCAGAGGTAAAAGATGCAGAAGTAAATGAAAATCCAAAGACTGAATAATTATGAAAAAACCTAATGTTAAAATAGGAGAATTAATTAAAATTGAAAAAGAAAGTATCTCTTCATTTTTTGCGGTTGTGTGTAGTATAGATCTTGAAAATACTTTTTGTGATATAGAAATAGTTTATTTACAAGATGGTTATAAACCAACTAAAGATGAATCTATCTGGGATGGAGAGGTATGGAAATTGAAAGATAATTCTTATGGTGTGACTTTAGAAGATAGTAACGAGTTTGTGCAAATTTTAAAAAAATATAAAAAATAATTATGTCAAGATTTCAAGGTATTGGAAATGTTTATTATGGAAAAACTGATTATAACTCAGTAAACTATTCTTATATTACCACTGAATGGTTCGTATTATTTCTCTTACCAATTTTTCCAAGAAAATGTTTGAGAGTTATCAAAGAAGGAAAAAGAGAAAAAAATACATACCTTATAAATTCAATGGGATATTCTAGTACGGTAAGCTATAGAATTATTGAAAAAATTCCATTTAAAAATAATTTAAGGCAAATTTTTAGTACATATATAGTTACTTACGTCCCCCTGGCATTATTTATAGGTTTTTGTATTTTAGCAAATAGCAATGACTTATTTATTTGGGTTTTAGTAGGTATGTTTTCTGCTTTTCTAATATTTGCTTTAATAAAAAGTGAATAAATACATAAAATAATTATGGTAAAAGATTATCAAAACTGGCATAAAATAAAAACTAGTATTGAAAATTCTAAAAAAGAAGTTTTGTTTCGTGATCAAGAGATTTGGTGGTGTTCATTGGGAGAGAATGTTGGTTTTGAAGAAGATGGTAAAAATGATAAATATGAAAGACCAGTTTTAGTTTTTAGGAAATTTCATAAAGGCATGTTCTTTGGTTTTCCTTTGACATCAAAAGAAAAAGACAATAAATTTCATTTTAAATTAGTTCTAAATATCTTAAATGAAAATGGTGTTTATGAGGAAAAAATTTCTTATGTTATACTTTCTCAATTAAGATTAATGAGCTCAAAAAGAATGATTCGTCGTGTAGCCCATATAAACGACAATGTTTTTAAGGAGATTAAAGAGAAGTTTATGCAATTGTTTAAGTAGAAACGAAACGGACCCCTTTCGGGGTCCTCGGGTGCCTAACGGCAATTTGTACTCATATTATAATTTAGTTAAAAAAAAAGTCAACATGTCAAAAGATTATTATCAAACATTAGGTGTAAATAAAACTGCGTCCAAGGATGAGATCAAGAAGGCTTTTCATAAACTTGCTCATTCTCATCACCCAGATAAAAATGGTGGCGATGATAAAAAGTTTAAAGAAGTAAACGAAGCTTATCAAACTCTCTCAGACGATTCAAAACGGTCACAATACGACCGTTTTGGCGCTGATGGTCCACAATTCGGTGGTGGTCAACAAGGTGGCGGTTTCGGGGGCTTTGGTGGATTTGACCCGTCTGGTTTCGGCCAAGGTGGTGTAGAGTTCGACATGGGTGACTTGGGTGATATTTTCGGCGACTTTTTCGGTGGTGGAGGTGGCAGAAGAAATGCTAAACCAAAAGGCCGTGACCTAGAGACAGAAGTTAATATTACTTTCAAAGAATCTATTTTTGGAGTTGTAAAGAAAATTAATCTTAATAAACAATCGACATGTGACGTCTGTCTAGGTACAGGTGCAAAAACTGGAACAGAGTTAAAAACTTGTAAGGATTGTGATGGAAAAGGTCAAACAACAGAAATCAAACGCTCTATTCTAGGTAGCTTTAAACAAGTTACAAACTGTAAAACATGTTTAGGTAGTGGTAAAATTCCAGAACATAAATGCAGTACATGTAATGGTCATGGGGTCTTTAAAAAACAAAGTGATGTAGAAATAAAAATCCCAGAAGGTATCAATAATGGAGAGATGCTCCGTGTTTATGGTTATGGCGAGAGCGTAAAAGGTGGTGCAACGGGCGACCTATATGTACGAGTTAAAGTCGAGTCTCATCATTTTTTTAAACGTGATGAAGCCAATCTGATAATGAACTTGTCTATTAAATTAACTGATGCACTTTTAGGTATGAATTACAATCTAGAAACTCTCGATGGTAATAAAATCGAAGTTAAAATACCGAGTGGAATAAATCATGGGGAACTATTGCGAGTCAAAGGCCGTGGTGTGCCGACTAATCGTGGACGCGGAGATATCATCATCAAAATACAAGTAAAAATGCCAAACAAGCTTTCCAAGAATGAAAAGGAATTAGTGGAGAAGTTGAAAGAAGAGGGGATTTAAAAAGTGTCGCAAAGCATAGCTTTGCGACACTTTTTCTTTACATATCTTCATTTTATGATATGATTGTATCTATTATCATTTTTGTGGGCAAAAAGAAATTGCGCCTTATATAAAGACATGACTAAACTTTCAGTTGCTTCTAAAAAACTTTGGAAGCTTGGGATTAGTGATTTTAATACTCAATACTTCGACTTCAACAAAGACGGAGACTTGATTATTAAAGAGGGACACAATATTTATAATGTACGCTACTTAGCAGAAAAATTCGGCACATCATTGCAGATTCTTTTACCATTCGTTATTGAAGAACGTCTCGAAGATTTAATGGACTTGGCAGCAAGTGTAAGTAAAAAAGTTGGCTATCAAGGCAAATTTTTCTATCATTATCCTATGAAAGTAAACCAAAACCGTGAAGTTGTCATGGCTCTCGTTGGTGAAGGCGCCCATTTGGAAACTTCGTCTTATAATGATTTGTGGCTCATCAAAAGAATGTTAGAACAAGAAAAGTTTAATCCAGACATCCGCATACTCTGTAGTGGTCCAAAAAATAATGACTATCTAAACCTAATAGACGACATGCAACACAAAGGCGTCAAAATATTTCCTCTTATTGAAGGCCCAAGTGAATTAAAAAATTTGCAACACTCTAAATACAATGTCGGTATACGTCTCGACATGCCAGTGAAGGCAACTTCGTATTGGAATAAAAAGTTAGATCGTTTTGGTTTCTCTGCAAAAGAAATATACGAAATGGGTGCTTTCAAAAACTTGAAAATACTGCACTATCATATCGGTTCGCAAATTGAAAAACCAGCAGACATTTTAGTGCCGATTAAATACGCTCTCAATGTTTACTTCAAATTAAAAAAGACAAATCCATCTCTTGATACACTAGATATCGGTGGGGGAATGCCGATACCATATACTCGTACAAAAGGTTACAATTTAGACAAGATAATGGAAAAAGTTTTCGAGCTTATGAAGTCTGAATCAGAAAAGCACGGAGTTCCACATCCAAACCTAATTTGTGAATGGGGACGTTATGTTGTAGCGCCTGCACAGATAAATATCTACAAAATTATTGACACTAAGATAATAAATAAAAAGAAAAATGATGCAAAAAAGTGGTATATCATAGACGGTAGTTTTATGAATGATTTGTGTGACACTTGGGCTATAGATCAAAAATGGTTTATTGCTCCAGTTAACAATAAAGGTGACGATAAATTGACCGAGGTTTGGCTCGCGGGTTCAACTTGTGATTCTGATGATGTTTACCGTGGAGTAGATGGGTCTGTAACTTTACCTGACTATAACTTTTCTGAAAGTGCTAATGAACCTATGTATGTGGTCGTATTTGACACAGGAGCGTATCAGGACGCATTATCTATGAATCACTGCCTAATATCTCGTCCACAGCGTATAATAGCCGAAAATGGGCATATAGTGGTGGCTCGCAAGCGTACAACTGCTGAAGAAATTGGTGAGAATCTAGGATGGTAGTAAAAAAGACGAACAATTGTCAGTCTTTTTTTGTTTTACATTTTTATTTAATATATTTCTGTGCAACTAATAACTCAGCCATTAGTATTGCACCGCCGGATGCTCCACGAACAGTATTGTGAGAGAGGCCAACGAATTTATAGTCGAGAACTTCACACTCTTCTAATCTTCCCAACGATAAAACCATACCATTCTCTGTATCACGATCTTTTTTAGGTTGTGGTCTGTTTTCCTCTGTTTTGTAAATTAGAGGTTGAACTGGCGCAGAAGGTAGTTTGAGTTTTTGTGGCTCTCCAGAAAATTTATCCCAAATCTTTACAATTTCTTCCATGCTTGGCTTTTTATTCTTGAATTTAATATGAACCACAGCTGTATGGCCGTCAGTTACAGGCACACGTGTGCAAGTTGCAGAGATAGAAATATCTTTATTTTTCTTAAAGACACCATTTTTTATTTCACCTAAAATCTTCTTCGGTTCATTTTCTGTTTTTTCTTCTTCACCTCCGATATAGGGAACAATGTTATCTATCATGTCGAGACTCGGTACACCTGGATAACCAGCGCCACTTACTGCTTGCATAGTAGTAACCATAATTTTTGAAACAGGGAATCCTGCTTTCTCTAAAGCATAAATTGCAGTGAGATAACTTTGTATACTACAGTTAGGCTTGCAAGCGATAAAACCTTTTTTAAAACCATGATTCTTTTGCTGAGTTGGAATGATTTTTGAATGATCACTATTGATCTCAGGGATAATCATCGGTACGTCACTGGTCCATCGGTTCGCCGATGAATTTGATATAACAGGGAGTCCGGCTTTTGCATAAGCTTCCTCTATGCGTATAACTTCTTTTTTATCAGAGATCTCGAAAGCAGAAAAGACAAAGTCGCATTGTTTGATAGCTGTAGCTACATCTTCGACATCATAAACATTTAATTTCGCTACATTTTTAGGAATATCATTTTCCATATGCCAACGGCCTTTTACAGCTTCGTTATAAGTCTTGCCTGCTGATTTTTCAGAAGCAGCCACATAAACAACACTAAAATACGGGTGGTTTTCTAGTAAACTAATGTATTTTTGGCCAACCATACCAGTTGCGCCCAGTATTCCAACTTTAAATTTTTTCATAATATTCGAAAATTATTAATTATTTTATAAACTTACCATGTACAGCATTTACGACTTTTTCAATATTTTTGGTTTTAATTACAGCCTCTATGCGTGTACAATTCTGATAATAAAAAGCGCTTATATTTAAATCGACGTCTTGCTTTATGAGTAAATTGTTGAAATCACTAACATCATTTGGATTAAATTGTCCAACCATGAATATCATATCACAAACAGTCTTTTCTACTTTTTGAACTTTATTTGATATCTCTCTTTTTATACTTTCAATAGAATCATTTTCATCATAAGCAACAACTTGTAGACCATAACGAGTGTTACTTATTAATACTATTTCAGTTTTATATTTTGAGAAAATATTTCCAGTAAAAGAAATTAGCTCGGATATTCCTAATGTTTCATCATTTATTAAAAATAATTGGGCATTTCTCTTTAGACTTATTATTTTAGCACCACTTTCTTTTGTACGGATATCTTTGATTGTTGTACTGTGCTTCGGATTCTCAATAGATGTGATTTCTATCGGAGTTTTACTATTCTTTACATAATCTATGGCTTTTTCGTGGATTATTTTTCCTGCTTCAATAGCCTGGTCATAGCTAATCTTACTTATCTTTTTAACATTATTAACTAAACGTGGATCACAAGACATCACACCACCTACGTTTTTCCATAAAATTATTTTCTTTACTTTTAGGGCACTACCTATAAAACAAGCAGCTGTATCTGTACCACCACGTCCTAGCGTTGTTGTTGCTCCTGCTTTAGTCTTACCAGTAAAACCTGGAATGATTAATACACTGTTGGAATTATTTTTTATTTTTTTTGTAAAATACGAATTGAGGTTTTTTGTAGAAATATCTTTTATGATATTTGCATCTTTAAAGTTATCATCAGTTATTATCGGTATGTCTTCAGCCAGAACTCTCTTGGTTACCATATCTTTATTTTCTAGAAATTTTGCAATTATAGTTGCCGCGAATCTCTCTCCATAAGCCACTAATGCATCTTCATAGATAGGGGACTTGTCTGTGTTTTTTTTATTATCAATAAAAAGCTTTATATCCTTTTCAAATTTTAAAAATAACTCATCTAATTGATTCAAAGTTTGATTCTTTATTTTCGTATCGATAATGAAACTATCTATAATCTTTGTATGTTTAGACAAGATGCTTTTTATATAAATTGATTCATTTATTTTTTGATTTTCTTTAATTTGTTTCGCAAAAAAAAGAATATCATCCGTAATACCAGGAAATGCAGAAACTACGAGTATCGGAGTGTAGCCGTTTTTAATTTGTGTTTGAATACGAAGGGGGATTAGTGGTAGGTATTTGTCCACCAGTATCCCACCGCCTATTTTGTTAACTATTATCTTTGACATATATTTATATTAACATAAATATTAAAATAGGCTATAATAGGTTATATCAATAAAAATATACAAAATATATGGCAAAAAGAAGTACTACACTGAGTCCAAAACCGAAATCAATTCACTCTAAGAAAACAAAGAAGCGATTGGCTGTAAAGCAAGTAATGCTGGACGCAAAGAAAGCAAAGAAGAATTTCAGAAAACAAGCTGTTAAAGCTAAATAGAAATATACATAAAAAACGTACATCATGTACGTTTTTTATGTATACTTGACATTTTATTTTACTAATGCTAATATACAAATATTGAAAAACTCTTTGTGTGTATGAGCGTTTCAATTTTATTTTTGAAACACGCAAGAAAATTAAATTATGTATAACAACAAACCAAAAAGCTCCTCTGGAGCTAATTATTCACGTGGAGCATCTTCCACACAATCAGGACCACGTCGTAGTTCTACTTCAGCGAGACCTTCTTCTGGAGGCTCACGTTCTTCTCGTCCTAGTTTTGGACAAGGAAGTCGTGGACCAGCACGTTTTAGTGGTGGCAACAATCGTAATCGTTCAGGTGGTAATCGCCGTGGTGGTTCATTTGAACGCATCGATGTATCACGTTTTATTAGTCGCGCAACTGTTATAGAAAAAGAAGAGATCTACTTACCAACTCATACTTTTGCTGATTTTAAAATCGACGACAAATTAAAACAAGCTATTGCAAATAAACAATACATCTACCCAAGTCCGATTCAAGACAAGGCAATTCCACGTGCATTAGAAGGTCGCGACATACTTGGTATAGCAAATACTGGTACTGGTAAAACAGCTGCATTTCTTATCCCTCTTATAAATAAAGTTTTAAATGATAGAAACGAAACTGTTATCATTATAGCTCCGACACGTGAACTAGCGATTCAAATTGAAAAAGAATTTAACGACTTTGCTCGTTTATTGAAAATATATGCTGTAGTTTGTGTTGGAGGTGCACCTATTTTTCCTCAAATAAAGAGACTCCGCCAAGGATGCAACTTTGTTATAGGTACTCCAGGTAGACTTTTGGATTTAGTTAAAAAAGGCGAGATTGATTTATCTGATACACGATCTGTTGTACTAGATGAAGCTGACAGAATGTTGGACATGGGTTTTATCGATGATATAACATATTTACTTGAAAAAACAGCTAAAGACAGACAAGGATTATTTTTCTCTGCGACACTTCCTAAGCCGATTGAGAAATTAATTGAAAGATTCTCTCAAGACCCAGTTCGTATTATGGTAAAAACTCAAGATACATCAAAAAATGTTGAACAAGATATAGTTCGCATAGAACGTGGTGTGGATAAAATGGATGTCCTAGAAGAGCTCTTATCTAAAAAGCTTGATTTCAAAAAAGTTCTTATTTTTGCTGAAACAAAGCATCTAGTTGAGAAACTGTCAGTTGAATTAAAGAGACGTGGTTTCCGTGCTGGTTCTATCCATGGTGATAAACGACACAATGACCGTCAACGTACTTTGTCGAGCTTTAAAGACGATACACTAAATATATTAGTTGCAACAGATGTAGCAGCGCGTGGACTCGACATACCTGATGTAACACATGTTATAAACTACGAGATTCCTCAAACATACGATACTTATGTACACCGCATCGGCCGTACTGGTCGTGCAAGCAAAAAAGGTATAGCTTTAACTTTTGTTCAAGGCTAAATTCTAAAATATAAATAGCCTATTACTTATAAAAGTAATAGGCTATTTGTTTTTTAAACTTTATAAATTTCCGCAAAGTCATGTTCAGATAAATACATTAATGCGCTCCATCTTTCTGAAGTAAAAGTTTCAAATTCTAAATTTTCTTCAATAAATTTTAAAAATCTCTGACGTTGTCTATGATTAATAACCTCATAAACAAAATAGGAACCGCACCCCTCAATTCCACAAATACTTGAAACTAGGAGTTTTTCGTCCCTTAAATATTTCACAATTTCAAAAGTATGGGGAGTAAAACCAGGATATCCGTAATCTGAAGCTTCTATCATTTTAAATAAATTTGATGAAGATCCATGGACCATTATTTTTTGTCCTTTTTTTGGAGAACCATTCTTAAAACATTTCTTACAAAAAGCTACTCGGGTTACTATTTCTTGCATGTCCATGTTTATTTAGGTGTAAAATAATTTTTAATAATTTAAACATTTTTTTATAAAATAGTCAATAATAATAGGGAACAGAGGTGTTTATAAATTTCATTGACTTTTATCTAAAAAATTGTTATTTTTAAGTAAATAAATAATTTATTTACATGTTTTCATTAAGTAAATATGTGTATTTTAATCCTTTAAAAAATAAAAAACATGTGTAGATCAAAAAACCCTGGAAATTCAAAAAAAGGTAAAAATAGCAGAAGGCATTTACCAACTGAATCATCAAAAATGACAGTGAAGCAAGTTGTTGATGCTAGTAAATCAGAAGTTAAAATAATTTCTAAACCCAAATCTATTAAACAAGAAATTATAAATGGAAAAAATGTAGTTTCTAGAACTGAAGAAGAAAAAAGAAAAGAAATAAGAGAACGAAAAAAAGGAAGGAAGGAAGAAATGGTTTCTTTTTAATTCTTTTAAAATATTGTTGAACAACCAAGCTAGACGATGCTTATACAAGCACGTAGTCAAATAACCCATTGTATTTTACTTTGGGTTTATTTTTATTATACGAGTGTCGTAAAGATATATTGTGCGACACGATACTATTTAAGATATATAGACAAATACAAGAGTATTGCTATATACCCTAACATTAGATAAGAGATATTAGTATGGTCAAATTAAACATGATTCTGTAAACAATTATTGAAGTTTTTTACTTGTGCATTATAATTTAAAATTTTTGCTTTAATATCGGCGATATTTTTATTATGAGAATTGACCATATTGTTATATACGGCTATTTGTTCATTAGTAGTTAGACCTTGATACAATGCCCCACTGTTGATCATTTCGAGGCGTTTCTGTAATTCTGTAGCTGTCTTGTTTAACATTTCTTGCTCGATTTTAATAGTTTGAGACAAAATGTTGTCTATCTCTGGACATATTTCTTTTGGAGTTCCAAAATGCTGTACAGCAAGCCATGTATTCTGTCCTTTATAGCTACCATAACCAGTAGCGATACCAATCTCTGTATATTTATTACTTAAAATATTTGCACGGTGACCTGGGCTTGCCATCCATGCATCAACTAAAGTTTGATCATCTTTGAAGTTACCTAAGGCTAGATTCTCACCAATTGTGATATAGTTGTAATTTACGTTTTGAGCTAAATCTCCTACTGAGACACCTTTTGGTGATACATGTTCGAAATATTCATTAGTAAACATATCTTGTAGTTTGATCGCGGCAGAATTATTCAACTTTTTATTTAACACTAACTCATTAGGAATTTTATTATCTATTCTATTTTTGTTTGTATAAAGTAAAACACCCTCGATGGATAATTTCTTATTTTTATCTGTTAAGTTTTTTATATTTTGTACTAGCCCTGTGTTTATCTGATTTTGAGTATCTGTATTTATTTTTGTTATCGGTGGTAACTCTTTTATTCCAATGTTAAAGCTTTTTTTTTCTTGCTGTGAACCAGCGATATATTTATTCAGAACAAGACTTACATCATCACGTATAGTGTATATTAAAAATACAAGTATAAAGATTATTATAATTTTAATTAAAGTTTTCATTTATTTACAATTCTCAGCTTTTCTATAGCCGAGATATTTAGCATCGTTTTCATTTATAAAATAAACTCGATTTTTTTCTTTTATCCTCGAAGCGCTCTTGCAACTCACTGGATAATACATCTTACCATTTTTTGAAGCTAAATACTTCCCTTCTTCTTTGTTTACTTGAGGTACTTTTTTTGTATACTCGATAATCTCATCACTATTTTCAACATTTGTTTTTGAATCAATAATTTTATTATCTGAAAGAACTTTGTTTTCGTCAATGTTTTTACTGTTTGAAAATCTACCTAAAAAGAAAGAACCGAGAGAAACTAGCACTATAACTACTACAGTTATAGTGGATTCATGTAATCCACGTCTGAGGGACTTGATTTTTTCAGTTATATTATGTATACTCATATGTATATTATAAATAATAAGCGTCAATACCGCAATTACATATGGCACATAGGAAGGCTGGAGGTTCGGCAAAAAACTTAAAAGACTCAAATCCAAAGTATCTAGGTACTAAACTTTATGCTGGTGAACAAGCAAAAGCAGGATCTATCATTATCCGTCAACGCGGTACAAAGATCTTGCCTGGTTTAAATGTTGCAGTAGGTAAAGATCATACCTTATTTGCTTTAAAACCTGGGACAGTTTCTTTTTCTTCAAAAAGACAGATGAAATTCAATAACACTACATCTGTTAAAAAAGTTGTAAACGTTATATAAAATAAAACCCCGTTGAGGGGTTTTATTTTATTACGTTTATGTTTATAACTTTTTGACTATTCCATTTTTTGATCTTGATCTGATGTGATCCTATCTCTTTTATTGGATCCATTTCAATACTCTCTTCATTTAAATGAATACTAGATATTTCTTTAGAAATAGCTTCTACGATGTCTTTTTTATTTATTGCTTTAAATAAATGATTTTTTTCATTTGCCAATACTTTTATTGTAAAAGTATTGTTTATAGATTCTAGAAAGTTAGTAAAATCTTTCTGCTCTTCTTCTTTCTGTTTGGTGATTTTTTCTTTACGAGTATTAAGTAACAACAGGTTGTGAGGAGTAGCGATAATAGCTAATCCTTTTGACAATAGAACATTTTGAGCATAGCCTTCTTTGAAATCTTTGACGTCATCCTTATTCCCTATTTTCGGTATGTCTTTTAGTAAAATAACTTTCATAAATTTTCATTAATTTTTTAATAATTTGATTGCTTTTTCTAATGCAGGATCTTTTTTATTTTTAAGGTCTTCTATTGTAAATGGAACTATAAAATCAGGCTCGATACCTTTCTTAGAGATGGAGGAACCATCTGGTGTCAGCCAGCTCCCTATTGTAACTTTTAGAGATGTTTCGTCATTAATTTTTACTAATTCTTGGACGGAACCTTTCCCGAAACTCTTTTCTCCTACTAGACGAGCTACATTGTTTTGTTTAAGTGCTCCAGCTAGTATTTCCGATGCTGAAGCTGAACCACCATCGATTAGAACTATAACTCTGTTATCTTTACTAAAAGGTGAGGCTCCTTGACTGCGATAAACAATAGTATCTTTCTTGCCCCCGAAATCTTCGGTAACTATTGTTTTTCCTTCATCTACAAATAAACTCCCTATTTCTACAGCTGAATCTAAGTAACCACCAGGATTACCACGCAAATCTATAATTAATTTATTATATTTAGTGTCTTTAAATTCTTTAAAAGCTTTTTTAAAAAGGACCGCTGAATTTTCTGAAAAACTATATAAACTAATAACAAAAATATCATCCGAGACAGTTTTAGTGTCTATTGTTGGTATCTCAATTGTGTCTCGCTTAATTTTAATTTCTTTACTTATTTGTTCTCCTTCATGAAGTATAACTAAAGAAACTTCAGTTCCTTTTTCTCCTCGAATTAAACTGATAGCTTTTTCAACAGTCATATCGTTAGTTACTACTGTATCAATTTTCAAAATCTTGTCCCCACGTCTGAGTCCTGCTTTCATAGCCGGGCTATCTTTTAATGGAGCTATGATTGTTAGTATTTTATCTTTAACATCAATTTCAGCTCCGATACCACTAAATGATCCCTTTATTTCAGAATTGAAAGTTTTGTTTTCTTCTGGGTTAAAAAAGACTGTGTACGGATCACCAAATGACGAAGCCAGTCCTGCAGCAGCGCCATATACTTTGTTTTGATTTGTAGTTTTATTCGCATAAATTGATTTTTCATTCAAAGTACTCCAGACTTTCCAAAATGTGTTGAAGTCAGCATTCTCGGTAATCGTGTTTTCTTTATTTGTAATAAAATTGATTTTATCTACAGCTGGTATGTATGACTTGCCTGTTGCAAAACCGGCGTAGAAAACAATAGCTATCAGGAAAAAAGAACTTATTATGTATGCGAATATATTTTTTTTCATTGTCGTCTTATTATGTCAAAATTATTAATTTACTTCAAGTGCGCTCTCTGTATATTTATTACTAGGATCCCAAAGCATCCATGAATTGATTTTATTGTCGGAACTGGCTTTAATCTGAGCACGGACCTTGTCAGCTGTGTAAACAGAACCTAAATCAAAATCTTGTAGCCAAGGTCGTATCTTTTTAATGTCATCATTGGCTAGATTCGTTTTCTTTACAGCTCCTATCATCGCCTTATTAACTATTTCGTATGGATGCTCACTAGAATTCGAAAATCCAGACTGACTTGATGAATAATGAGACGGATAGACCATTGGTGACAAGTAATCAAAATATGGTAATGCTTTCTCCCAAACTTGACCGATACCCAAGTCATCCTTGACCTCCGTTGTTAATCCAAATAAATCAGCAGACATTATTATGTCTGGATTTTTCTTTAATTCAGAATTTAAATATTTAAAAAACTTTTCTATATTATCACTACGTGTGGCACCGTTGGATAGTTTATAATCTATGTCTTTTATATTTCCATCTGAAGGATAACGTATATAGTCAAAGTTTACTTCATCGAATCCAATACTGTGTGAATAGCGAGCGATATTAACTATATAGTCTTGAACCTCTTTATTTGTTGGATCTAAAAATGATAAACCTTTACGATCTTTCCACGGCTTCCCAGTAGCTTTGCTTTTTAAAGATAAATCTGGATTTTCTTTAGTTAGATGATTATCTTGAAATACTGCAATACGAGCAATCACATAGATATTTTTATCGTGAAGTGTTTTCAGAAGAATGTCTACATCTGTGATTCTTTTTTCTGAAGCACCATACACAGAGATATTTTTATCAGAAATCGGAAATGATATTTTTCCAGTTGAATCTTTTACGTCGATAATGACAGAGTTTAATTCTGTATCATCAATCATTTTTATGATTTTATCACGATTAGTTTTTGAACCAGCAGTCCAACTAGATATGTAAATAGCTTTTACATTTTCAGGTGTCTTGACATGTGTCACTTCTGCTTTAGTCACAGGACTCACTATTTCTTTTTCTTTCTGTATATTTTTTAGAGTTTCAAGCTCACTCGTATTTTTAGTACTATTGTATACAATCTCTTTACTATTACTTAGATACAAAACCAATACATACATAATTATAAAAAATGTAATTGAAGTGTAAAGTATGTTTAGTAGTTTCATATTTTTATCTTTGAGCTTTCAGTAAATGATTCTGTTGAAATATCTTCTTTATTCTTTGTTTTGTTTTGAGAATAATACAGATATGATATGTATATTACAAATGCTCCAATAATCAAACTAGTGATTTGTTTCCAAGCTGGGGGGATCCCAAATTGTGGCAATAGTACAATTAATACTCCTAAAATAAATAAACTTTTTTCTTTTCTCATAATTGTATTATATGCTAATTATTCTTTGTCGACAATGACCACGAACTCACCTTTTTGTTTTTCAGTATTTTGTTTCAAATATGTCAAGAGTTCTGTTGCTGTCCCCTTCTTAAACTGTTCAAATTTTTTAGTTAATTCACGAGCGAGAATTATATTTCTATTCGGATTATTCTTCTCTAATTGTTCGAGTGTTTTAAGGATGCGATGAGTTGATTCGTAAAAAACGAAAACATTTTCTTTATTGAGAGCTATATCTTTAAATAATGTTTCTCTTCCTTTTTTATGAGGAATAAAACCTAAAAATGTAAAGTTAGCAGTAGAGATACCAGAAGCACACAAAGCAGTTACTAGAGCACTAGCTCCTGGGATAGGTATAACTTTAGCCTCATCGTTAAATTCTTTATAGACATTCGAAACAAGTAATACTCCTGGGTCAGAAATACATGGAGTACCTGCATCAGAAACAAGAGCTATGTTTTTACCCTCGCGGAGCATTTCAATGATTACATTTTCTTTATTGTTTGTACTGTGAGCATTGTAGCTCATAGTTTTGTTTTTTATTTCGTAGTGTTTCAATAGTACACCTGTAGTACGAGTATCTTCACATAAAATAACATCCACTTCTTTTAGTATACGTATAGCCCGCATTGTCATATCCTCCAAATTCCCTATTGGAGTTGCAACTATATAAAGTGTTCCTAGATTATCCATTTAGCTATTATAACACAAAAGACTTTTCAAGATAAGATTTATTTACTATAATATATCCATGTACGATGAAGAAGAAACAACTACAAAAGAACCAACTTGTCCTCGATGTGGACTCAGATCACTACAAGAAGAGTGTCAGAACTGCGGTACACCAATTATTTTAGACAAAAAAGATAAAGAAGAAGACGAAGAAGAATATGACAACTGGCGAGAGAAAAAACGCTAATTTGTGATATACTCTACTTATGATAATAAGAGAAGCTATATTTGCTCGTGGGGTTGTTGGGCCTAAGAATTTAATGGAGGATGATTTGCCACATGTGGCTTTTATTGGACGTTCCAATGTTGGTAAATCGAGCGTTATAAACTCTCTTGTAAATAATAAAAAACTAGCACGCTCAAGTAGTACAGCAGGACGAACGCAAGAGATAAACTTTTTTCTAATAAATAGGGCTTTTTATTTTGTAGACTTACCAGGTTTTGGTTACGCCCGTGGTTCGCATGAAAAGAGAAACGACATTTTACAACTCATTTATTGGTATTTATTCGAATCAGAAATCAATCAATATAAAATAGTTATGATTCTAGACGCACGTATTGGTATGACCGAAAATGACGTAGAAGTTTACAATGATTTGATAGAACACAACAAAGACGTAGTATTGGTTTTAAATAAAATAGACAAGTTAAATCAGTCCGAAAAACAAGCGAGTCTAAAAAAACTAAAACAAATTATAGGAGAAAATAAATTCTTACAATACTCTGCTGAAAAAAAGACAGGAGTACAAGAGCTTTTAGACATGATATGTCCGATATCTTAGTTTTTATTATTTAGATAGAACTAGAAGAAGTAATTTCGTAATTATTTTTATCTTTTCTTCTAAATATATTAATAATATAGAAAATATACTTAGTACTTTTTTCTGAGAAGTTAAACAAAATAGCAAAAGTAAAGACAAACAGAGCCATGTCTTTATTTACAAATGCTATCCCGATAGCACAAAGTGCGGCAAAAACTGGAAACAATATACGCATATTTGCGTGTTCGTT
>JAYTNB010000022.1:0-3265 GCA_043748495.1 bacterium
TCACACCAGCAACATTGTTAGAGAATAAACTAATACGCAGAACTTCTGGAGTATTACCAAAAGTTAAAATACTAGGTACTGGTGAATTAACTCGATCTATCGAAGTCTCAAATTGTATCGTGTCAGTCACAGCTCGTGCAAAAATAGAAAAAGCAGGAGGTAATGTAAAATAAAAATGGAAAAAGTTTTTAACAAAATAAGAGTTATCTTTACAGACAGAGCACTCCGCAATAGAGTCTTGTTTGTTTTAGGTGCTCTTGTTTTTTATCGTTTACTTTCTGTTATTCCAGTTCCAGGAATCGATACTCTGAAGTTAAATGCTTTTTTAAGTAATAATCAATTCTTAGGAGTTCTCAGTTCTTTTTCTGGTGGTGCCTTGTCTAATCTGTCTATTATAATGCTCGGTGTTGGTCCGTACATCACTTCATCTATCGTGATGCAATTGTTGACTATCATGTCTCCTCGCCTAAAAGCTCTATATCAAGAGAATGGTGAAATCGGACGCAAGAAATTCTCAAAGATTACTCGTTTACTAACTGTACCGTTTGCTGTTATCCAAGGTCTGTCTTTGATAATAGTTCTCCAAAAGCAAGGTATTATTATAAGTAGCTCTATTTTTACTACAGCCGTCGGAGTTCTGGTTGTTGTGGCTGGATCACTTTTGACTATGTGGATTGGTGAATTAATCTCTGAATTCGGTATAGGAAATGGTGTCTCAATGTTAATCTTTGCTGGTATCGTTGCTAACTTACCAACAACAGTTTCTCAATTTATATTTACTTTCAATAGTGCTCAACTTCCTTTATATATACTTTTCTTTGCTGTTGGTTTATTGATTGTCGCAGCGGTTGTTGTGGTGACCGAAGCCGAGAGACCGATTCCTGTCACTTATGCAAAACAAGTTCGAGGAAACTCAGTTTCAGGAGGAACACAAACATATCTACCACTACGTTTGAATCAAGCAGGAGTTATACCGATAATCTTTGCTTTATCTATTCTGATGTTTCCACAACTAGCTGGTACGGCCTTGGCTTCTTCTAGTAATCAAATATTACAAAGTGTTTCAGTTGGATTATTGTGGTTTGTAAACAATGTCTGGTTGTATTCTCTTGTTTATTTTATCTTTGTTTTCTTATTTACATATTTCTATACAGCTGTTACTTTCGACCCAGATCAAATAACAGAAAATCTACAGAAGAACGGAGCATTTATTCCAGGCATTCGTCCAGGTCCTGCTACTCGTGAATACATTACAAAAATCTTGAGTCGTATGACTCTCATAGGTGCAGTGTTTCTAGGATTGATTGCTGTTTTACCACTTATAATGAAAGCCATAACAGGTATATCATCATTTGCAATCGGGGGTACGGCATTGTTGATTGTTGTGTCAGTTGTTTTAGATTTATTGAAAAAGTTCGATGCTCAGTTATCAATGAGAGAGTATTAAAAAAGACCCTACAATAGAGGTCTTTTTTAATGGGTATTTTTAAAAATTAGCTTTATAGTTTATACTACAAATATGGAAACACAAAAAACATTTATTTTCTTTGGTATCGTTGGTTCTGGAAAAGGAACTCAAGTGAGTCTTTTGCAAAAATATATAAAAGAAAAAAACCCTGAAGCATCTTTTGTTTTTGCGTCTCCGGGCAATGGTTACCGTAAACTTATAAATGATAGTTACTATACAGGATCTATTGTAAAAGAAAGTTTAGATAAAGGTTATTTGCAACCAGATTTTCTAACCAATGCTCTAGTTATAAGTACTCTAGCCTTTGAAATAAAAGAAGACTCATTTCTAATTGCTGATGGTTATCCAAGAACGATAAATCAATCAAAAACTTTTGAAGAAATAATAAATTATTATGGACGTACAAATATAAATATTTTTTATATTGAAGTTGGTAAAGAAGAAGCTATGAAACGTATGAAGTTACGCGCTCGAACTGATGATACTGATGAAGGAATCGCTCAGCGCTTTGATGAATATGTAAACAATGTATTGCCAGCTATGGAGTATTTTAAGAATAAAGATGATTTTACTATTCATAGTATAAATGGAGAACAAAGTATTAATCAAGTTCATGATGATATTGTAAAAATTTTAGAAAAATAATATGGATAAAAATAAACACATTGTTATATCGCTCGGAGGTTCTCTCATTGTTCCAAATGAGATAGATGTGTTGTTTTTAAAATCTTTTGTTTCACTCCTTGATTCTTTTGTTTCTAAAGGTTTCAAATTTATGATTATAACAGGCGGAGGGAAAATTTGTCGTAACTACAACGATGCTATAAAACAGATAGTTGATCCAACTCATACTGATTTGGATTGGGTTGGGATAGCAAGTACACGTTTAAATGCAGAAATGTTACGTGTTCTGTTCAGTGATAATGCGCATGAAAGTATTATTTTAGATCCAAGGAATATACCAGAAACACAAAAGAGTATTATGATTGGTGGTGGTTTCATGCCTGGAAACAGTAGTGATATGGCTGCAATTTACGGAGCCCACAGTATTGGTGCAAAAAAGATAGTCAATCTTTCAAATATCGACTATGCTTATGATAAAGATCCAAATAAATTTACTGATGCTGTACACATAAAAGAAATAGAGTGGGCGGATTTTAGAAAATTATTTCCAGAGACTTGGGAGCCAGGACTCAGCACACCTTTTGATCCAATAGCTGCAAAAAAAGCTCAAGAGTTCGGCTTCGAAGTTGCCATTATGAATGGTAAAAATTTAAATAATTTAGAAAATTATTTAAATGATGAGGATTTTGTAGGGACAGTTATAAAAAACCTTGACAATGACCTCGTGGGGGGGGGTAAAATGGATGTATGGATATAAACAACATCACCGAAGAGGAAATCAAGATTATTACTAATAAAGTTAAGAATGATGAAGCAAGCCCAGAGGAAGAATTGGCTCTTTTGCAGTTTCTAAATAAAGGTGTAGAGGAAATGCGCCAATTTATAAAAGAAATAGCTAAAGAAGAAGAGATCGAAAAGATTAAAAACTCTATTTAATAAAATTATATGAAATTCAATTTTGAAAAACACGTTCCTGCTCCAAAACAAGAAGAATTAAAAGAAAATGTAGAAAAGACACAAGAAGAATTTGACACAGAGATAATAAAAGAAGCTGAAAAACTTGGAACAAATGTAGAAAAACTAAAAGCTGAAATTGATGCTTTCGGTGGAGAAGAGAAGTTTAAAAAGATATTTTCTGAGAAGGAAGGAGGTTTTTCATCTAAAGGTGATGGA
>JAYTNB010000023.1:0-9962 GCA_043748495.1 bacterium
AGTAAAAACTCAGAATGAAATACAATATTTGGCTGGTGCCGGGTATAGTGGAATAGATATTTTTTCGTATATTGCTTTGCGGACTCGGACGGCAACCACAGGGTGCCGAATCTGAATGCCAACACAGATGGTGACTTCAAGTTCAACCTCGGCTATTTTGAGAATGACTGGAATGACAACAATGTTTTGCTCTGCTTCTGCGACTGATGTAATTTCTCTCACTTTTTGGTGGGAGTTTTTTCTACTAGACTCTTTTTCCATCCACCAAGCATACGTCCAACTTCATCTAAATTTACAATTAATTTACCGTACAAAGTGTGACTAATAACTTTTTGCTCCCAACCAATTTGTAGAAAAAATTTCAATAAGTCATTTTTACTTATTGCTTGTGACACTAAAGATATTTTTTCAAATTTATCATATGCAAATACACCTCTAAAGATAATCTCAAGTAATGATAAAAACAAAATATCTATTTGAGTACCAATAGTATGTTTGTCTACTTTAGAAACATTATCTAAATTAGAGTGCCATATCTTGTATGACTCTTTTGTTCTGACTAATACAAGAGGAGATTGTGCGGGGGGGGGGTGACTGTATAATTTTATTATGTTCATTCATAAATACAACAATATCATATCTATGGAAAATTTGCTTACAACATGGAGTATCTTTGTGCGTGGTAAAAAGCATAAAAAAGATGTTATGGAGTTTGAATTAAATTTAGCAGACAATATTTATAAACTATATTTATTATTGAATAGTAGAAGTTACGAACATTCAGGTTATCATGCTTTTAATGTTTCTGACCCAAAACCTAGGAATATACACAAAGCAATAGTCCAAGATAGAATAATACATCATTTATTATACAAAGAGTTGTATTGGTATTTTGATTCACGTTTTATATTTGATTCTTATTCTTGTAGGAAAAATAAAGGTACACATAAAGCTTTAGATAGATTTATTTACTTTGCAAGGAAAGTTTCAAAAAATAATACTAGAACTTGTTATGTATTAAAGTGTGATATAAGAAAATTTTTTGCAAGTATCGATCATAGTATTTTGTATAAAATATTTGAAAGGCATATAGAAGACGAAGAAATACACGTATTAATTAAAAAAATAGTTTCAAGTTTTACTTCTGGTAAAATTTCGGTTGGTTTACCACTTGGTAATCTAACTAGCCAGCTTTTTGTAAATATCTATATGCATGAATTTGATATGTATGTAAAACAAGAATTAAGAATAAAATATTATATTCGTTATGCAGATGATTTTGTTGTCTTTTCTGATAATAAAAAATACTTAGAAGATGTACTTTTAAAGTTTCATGATTTTTTAAATAATAAACTTAATTTAAAATTACACGAAGATAAGGTTTACATAAAAACATTTTCTTCGGGTGTAGATTTTTTAGGTTGGGTTCATTTTCCACATCATAGAGTTTTAAGAACAATTACCAAAAGAAGATTATTGAAAAATTTGGCAAAATACTCTAAACAAGAAAGTATCAATTCTTATAAAGGTTTATTGAGTCATGGAAATACTTATAAAATCAGAAAACAAACAAAATTGACCAATTTTTGATTATTTACTAAACATGCTAAAATGGGTTTATTAACAAAACCTTTATTTCTATGATTTAACTTTTTAAAAATTATGTTTTATGTTTATATATTACAAAGTAAAAAGACTAATGATCTTTATACCGGTTGTACTAAAGATCTAAAACAGAGATTCAAAGAGCATTCTGATGGTTTAGTTTTTTCAACAAAAAGTTATAGACCATATGTACTTATACACTATGAATGTTTTCTAAATAAGAAGGACGCTTTTTTGAGAGAGAAATGGTTAAAAACAGGTTGGGGAAGAAATCAAGTTAAAAAAATGTTAGAGAATTACTTTGCGGACATGAATCCGCCAAAACTTTCTAACAAATAATAATTATCAGTATAATATATTCTATTTTGCAACATACTATTTTATTTATAGACATGAGTTAAATGGAAAGTTTAGGCGGATGAAAGATAAAATTGTAGAAAAACTTATAAAAGCCGAAGATAAAAGACAAAAGAGTGTTATTAATCTGATAGCATCGGAGAACTATGTTTCAAACGACGTATTAAAAGCCCTTGGCTCAAAACTGACAAATAAATACGCTGAAGGTTACCCGGGTCGTCGTTACTACGGTGGCAATGAAATAGTCGACAAAGTCGAGATGCTTTGTATCGACCGCGCTTTAAAACTTTTTAAATTAAAAAAAGAAAGTTGGCATGTAAATGCACAGTTGCTTTCTGGTAGTCCCGCGAACTTTGCACTTTATTGTGCACTCGTACCGCCGACCTTTGATAAAGATGGACAACCAATTAAAAAAATAATGGGAATGAAATTGTCTTCTGGTGGGCACCTCACTCACGGACACCCAGTTTCGATGACAGGTAAATTATGGAAGCCGATACAATTTGAAGTAAATGCCCAGACGGAAGTTATAGACTATGACTATTTGAAAAAGTTGGCCATGACTGAAAAACCAGATTTAATCGTTTGCGGTTTTACAGCGTACCCAAGAGCAGTGGACTTTAAAAAATTCCGCGAGATAGCTGACAGTTGTGGGGCGCTCTTGCATGCAGATATGTCTCATTTTAGTGGCCTCGTGGCAGGACTTGCATATGCATCACCATTTGCATACGCTGACTCTGTTATGACAACAACTCATAAAAGTCTGCGTGGACCAAGACATGCATTGTTGTTTGTTAAAAAAGACGACCCTACACTACCAGTCGGGCAAAGAAGAGAATTTGATAAAAAAATAGACAAGATGATCATTCCAGGATTATTTGGTGGCCCACATGAGAACACTATCGCTGCTGCGGCAGTTGCTCTCAAAGAAGCAGGCACACCAGCATTTAAAAAATACGCTAAACAAGTTATAAAGAATGCCCAGACTTTAGCCAAAGAATTAAATAAATTAGGATGGCATGTCATCTCAGGTGGGACAGATTCGCACTTGATACTTGTGGATACATGGATGGAAGGCAAGGGTGTTGCAGGATCTGATGCAAGTAAAAAACTCGAAAAAGCAGGTATCATTGTAAATATGAATACTATCCCTGGTGATAAACGGAAAGCCATGGATCCGTCAGGCATACGCCTCGGCACTTGCGCTGAAACAACTCGTGGTAAAGTGGAAAAAGATATGATAAATATAGCACGCAAAATAGATAAAGTTTTAAGAAGTAAATAATATGAAAATATATTTCTCAGGATCAATAAGAGGAGGAAGAGAATATCAAGAATTTTATGATGTTATAGTTTCAGAACTTTCTAAACATGGGGAAGTTTTGTCAGAATTTGTTGCAGATAAGTCTCTAACTAGTTATGGATCAAAAGATATGAATGATGAGGAAATATATAATCGTGATGTAAAGTTGGTAGAGGAATCAGATATTGTCATTGCGGATATCAGTGTCCCATCTTTGGGTGTTGGTTATGAGATAGCATATGCAGAAAAGCTCGGGAAAAAAGTTTTTTGTTTGTATCACAAAACAGAAGACAAAAAGGTTTCTGCTATGATAGTAGGTAATAAGAGTTTTACAATTTTACCGTATGAATCAAAAGAAGAAATTACAGGAATTATAAAAAATATTTTTATAAAATAATGAAAACTAAAAAAGGAAAATTTATAGTAATAGACGGGACAGATGGGTCTGGAAAGGCTACACAAGTAGATTTACTGTTGAAGCGTTTGGAAAAAGATGGACACAAGGTAAAAACTGTCGACTTCCCAGAATACTATAAAAATTTTTTTGGAGATTTTATTGGCCACTGTTTAACAGAGCAGTATTATAACTTTATAAATGTGCATCCGAAAATCGCTTCGGTTCTGTACGCTGCTGATCGCTTTGAATCTAAAGAGCAAATAGAAAAGTGGCTCGATAATGGTTATGTCGTCTTGGCTAATCGTTACGTATCGTCGAATCAAATCCACCAAGGTGGCAAAATAAGTAACAATAAAAAAAGAGAGGCATATTTAGAGTGGCTCGACACTATGGAATACAAAGTTTTTAAAATCCCTCGACCCGATGTCGTTTTGTATTTATCGGTACCTCTTGATGTCAGTATCAAAATGATGAAAGAACGCAATAAAAAATCCGTCCGTAATTATGCCGGGAAAAAGAAAGATGTGCATGAAGTCGATATTAATTTCCAAAAGAATTCACGCAAGAGTGCATTGTGGCTGTCTACTAAATTAAAGAACTTCATAAAAATAGACTGTGCTCCAAAGAAAGAAATATTGTCTCGTGAAATAGTCCATGATTTAGTTTATAAAGAAGTTAAAAAAGTGGTAAAATAAAAATGCAACTAAAAATTAAAAAACTTCATATTGATGCAAAGTTACCGAGTAAAGGCCATCCGGGTGATGCGGGGATTGATTTTTTTGCATTAGAAAAAGTTATCTTTGAACCAGGCGCTCAAGAAAGAGTGCACACTGGAATTTCAATAGAAATACCTGAGGGCTATGTCGGTCTAATGTGGGACAAGTCCAGCGTGTCTTTTAATCAAGGTTTAAAAACCGTCGGTGGTGTCATAGACAGTGGTTTCCGAGGTGAGTTAGTTATGTCGCTGTACAATATGACAGATAAAGAACAAGTTATAGAAAAAGGACATAAAATAAATCAGATGATTATACAAAAATACGAAGATTGTGATATTGTAGAAGTAGCAGACCTTTCGGAAACTGTACGTGGCGAAGGACGCGAAGGCAGCACAGGACACAACTAGCCCTAGGCAAGGCCTAGGGCTGATAGGACTCTAAATAAAATGAAAGAACAAATTATTGAACAAATAAAAATTGCATTAGGAAATCTAGGTATAAAAGCCGAGAGTATTTTACTTGAGCACCCAGCTGATATGAAAATGGGTGATTATTCGACAAATGTCGCTATGATGTATGCTAAAAAGCTTACTATTAATCCACGAGAATTAGCCGAAAAAATAAAAACAGAATTAGAAAACAAAATACTAGAAATTGAGAAAATAGAAGTTGCAGGAGCTGGGTTTATAAATTTTTATATTAATAAAGGTTTCCTTGTGAATACTACAAAAGAAATTTTAGAACAAAACGAAAATTGGGGTCGTAATGAAATACTCAAAGGTAAAAAAATAATGGTCGAGTATACCGATCCGAATCCTTTCAAACCATTTCATATCGGACATCTTATGACAAATGCTATCGGTGAGTCACTATCACGAATTATTTCTTTTTCTGGTGGTAATGTGATAAATGCAAATTATCAGGGTGATGTTGGTCCACATGTAGCAAAGGCTATATACGGCCTTTTGAAAGTTGGTATGCCGGATGAAACTTTTTCTAATACACAAAAAGCCCAGTACATAGGTCGCTGTTACAGCGATGCAAGTACTTTGTATGAAGAGAGTGATATTATAAAAAAAGAAATAGATATTATAAATAAGAAAATATATGAACGAAGTGATGAAAAAATAAATGAAGTTTATGATTGGGGTCGCGAAGTGACTCTACAAGCATTTGAAGAATTGTATAAAATCCTCGGTACTAAATTCAAATATTACTTTTTTGAGTCTGTTATGGCACCAATTGGTCTTGAGATTGTGAAAAATAATCCAAATATTTACGAAGAAAGTAATGGTGCAATAGTTTTCCATGGTGAAAAATATGATCCTAAGTTGCACACTCGTGTATTTATAAATTCGGCTGGTCTTCCAACTTATGAAACAAAAGAACTCGGTCTGACAAAAACCAAGTTTGAAAAAGAGAATTTAGATTTATCTATCGTAGTTACTGCTACTGAACAGACTGACTATATGCGTGTTGTTGAGAAATCTATATCACTCATTTACCCCGACACAGCAAGCAAAATGAAACACATAACTCACGGTATGATGCGTTTTGCCAGTGGCAAGATGTCTTCACGTAAAGGCAATGTTGTAACAGGTGAGTCTTTGATTCGTGATTCGATTGAAATTGTAGAGGAAAAAGTAAAAGATAGAGATTTTTCTGAAATAGAAAAAAAAGAAATTGCAGAAAAAGTTGGTATATCTGCACTAAAATATTCTATATTAAAATCATCTCTGGGTTCTGATATAGTTTACGATTTTGAAAAGTCTATTTCTTTTGAGGGGGATAGTGGTCCGTATTTACAGTACACAACTGTGCGTGCTAATTCTATTTTAAAGAAAGCAGTGGATCAAGGTTTCGATAATTTAGAAAATAAAAATTTAGAAAATACAGAAATCACAAATTTGGAAAAATTACTCTATCGATTCCCAGAAGTAGTTTCTCATTCATATGAGAATCTAGAGCCACATCATATCGCCAATTTCCTAACAGAACTCGCAAGTTCTTTCAATACTTTTTATGGTAACACTGTCATCTTAAATAAAGACGATACTCAAACACCATACCGTCTACAACTCGTTTCGGCTTTCTATCAAACAATGAAAAATGGTTTAAATTTACTCGGTATACAAACTCCAGATAAAATGTAAAATCATCTAAATTATTTTATTTTATAATAATTTTATATAAAAATGGAAAATTTTAAAAAAATTGAAAATACCTCTTTAGAGGAACATGAAAATAAGCTTGAAAAACAGCGTAATATTTTTCTACTTTCTTATGTAGAATCTTTAAATAAGAAAAAAATACCACCTTTTGAAGATAGCTTTATTGATGTTAAAAATACTAATAATAATGAAGCTATAGAAGAAGAAATAAAAATAAACGTAAATGATCTAGACATGTTGCTTGGTAGATATACTGAAATTATTACAGAACTTGTAGTTCTACACAAAAAATTAGAAGAAAAAAGTTATAATATTAAATGGACAGATGAAGAGTATAAAGATATAAGTAATCTTTATTTAAACAAAATAAAAAATTGGTATATTAATGATAATAAAAATTGGATGAAGAACACAATCTCATTAGTTGAAGAAATGGATAAAAAATTTAATAGTTTAAATATAAAAGAAGATGTTCATAACGATATAGATAAAGAAAGAGCAGGAATTATTTCTTTTGATTCAGATACAGGTGAAAAACTGAAAGATCTTTTTAAAAATACAGATTTTAATTTTGATAAAAATGATCATTTTTTACAATTACACCTAAGACCACTTTTCACTTTGCAGTACAATAAAACAAATGAAAATATTTTTTCTGATAATTCTCTAAAAAAGTTGGCTATGAATATTGTGGATAGATATCCTGAAACTAAGGGTATTGTCGGTCAATCTTGGATACTAGACACTTCAATTGCACAAAGAGTTGGTTTCAAAATATTAAAGAGAGAATATATTGTTTCTCATTCTTTTTTTGGTCAATTTCAAGATGCAAATGGACAATTAGTTCAGGATCGTATTAATCAATTAATGGAAACAGGTGAGCCACCATTTAAAGTAGCAACAGGAGTCATAGACACTATTGATTTTTTAAAAAAATATTTACCACAAGAAAGAAAAGGGGAAATTACTTTAAAAGAAAGAAATCCAGATTTTGATTTTGAAGATTTTTATCATGGTAAGATACGCACCTTTTTTAATAATTGGGATAGTGTTTCAGTTAAAGACATAGAAGTTTTTCTTAATCAAAATGAATATCTAAAAATGTTTTTGAATACAAAAGAAGGTAGTAGTTTGAGTAATTTTTTAATCCAATCTAAAGCTAATGATCTTAAAATGAAAGATTTGCTTAAAAGCGATGATTATCTAAAACAAGTTGAATCTTTTAATAAATTTATAAATGAAAAAATGTTCATTTCAAAAAAAGTTTTCATTGAATAGATATTAAATCAAAACTAATACCTACTTGTAGCTATTTTGATAAATAGCATATTTATGCTATGGTAATAAAAATGTAAAATCTTTAAAAATTTAGTAAATGAAAAAATTTAATCAGTTTAAGAAATTAGTGAATGAAAAGGGTAATTCAAAAATGCAGGAAATTATTATTCCCGCCCAAAAAATTTGTTTTCTTTTAAATAGAATATTTAAGAAACATGAATCTATGGGCAAAGAGGTGACTACTTTATCACTTGTTTTAATTAATCAAAATAATATTATTAAAATATTGTTGAAAAATAATTTAATTCCTGAAGAAAAGAGTTCGTATTTTTCTTTTAGAGTAGACGAGGCTTTTTTAATAGTTCAGCATACGTGGACATTTAAAGATCATAATGGAAAACTTCTAAATAAATTAAAACCACACATGTTTCCTGATGGAACAATTTTAGACGTAGACACTCTGTTTAAAAGACTTCACGATTTAAACCCCATGCGGTCTATTGACTTAGCTTACAATTTATGATAAATTGGGAGCTAATTTTGTACATTTTAAATTTATGAGTAATGCTTAATAATGACGACCTGCTTTCTAAGTCTAAATTGATTTTAGTTACTTTTGTTGAAAATTTAACAAAGGAAAAACCAAATGAAGATGAGATTGTTTACAATAAGGGAAAAGATAGGGTAGAGTTTTTTTTACAATACAAGGAACGTTCTCTTAGGATTGTGGTACTTTTGAAGTATCCACATGCTATAAAGATAAGTGTTTTCTCGAAAAAAGAAAAAAAATATAGATCCCGGTATGTTTTCCCATCAAAAACCTCATGCATAGATACAGCTCTAAGTAAGCTGAATCATGCATTAGAACCTAAAAGAAATTTTTTAAACTCACATTTGTGAGTTTTTTTATTATCTGTCCTTTTATAATTTATCTATCCATTGTATAATAAAAACAATGGATAATGGGATAAATAATAATCGTGATATAACGTATTTTGCTCGGACTAACTTTCGTAGTTCTAATGATAAATTTGGTATAAAGAGAAAAGACCGTAGACAACATATGTATATCCTAGGGAAATCTGGTACTGGTAAATCAGTACTCCTTTCTAATCTAATTGTACAAAATATCCAAAATGGAGAGGGACTTTGTGTTGTGGATCCACACGGAGAATTAGTAGAAGAGATATTACATTTGATACCAGACCATAGAGTAAAAGATGTGGTTTACTTTAATCCTGCCGACACTGATTTCCATATTGGATTCAATGTTTTGCAACTCGATGATCCTAAATACAAACACTTGGTTGCATCTGGACTCATGGGTATATTTACGAAAATCTGGGCCAATGCATGGAGTAGTCGTATGGAATACATTCTCAATAATGCAATTTTAGCACTTCTCGATACACCTGGGACAACACTTCTAGGAATCCCTCGTTTGCTCGTAGACAAGGACTATAGACAGATGATAATCGGCAATTTAAAAGATCCAGTAGTAAGAGCTTTTTGGGTGCATGAATACGAACAATGGCGTGATCAGTTTCGTAACGAAGCCATAGCCCCGATTCAAAACAAAGTTGGACAATTCCTCTCGACTTCTATTATACGTAATGTAGTAGGTCAGAATAAATCAACTATAAATATTTTCGATATCATGAATGAAGGTAAGATATTTCTAGTGAACGTATCAAAAGGACGTATCGGTGAAGACAACTCTGCTCTACTCGGAGGGATGCTCATCACTAAAATACAGCTAGCAGCCATGGAGCGTGTGCGTATACCCGAAGAGGAACGTAAAGACTTTTATTTATATGTCGATGAATTCCAAAACTTTGCAACAGATTCTTTTGCAAATATTTTGTCCGAAGCGCGTAAGTACCGCCTGAATCTTATTGTTGCTCACCAATACACGGCTCAATTAGAAAATAAAGATGGAAGTAAAGTTCGCGATGCTGTTTTCGGTAACGTCGGAACAATGATCATCTTTCGTGTAGGAGCCGACGATGCCGATTTCTTGGAAAAAGAATTCGAACCAGAGTTTACCGCCCTAGATTTGGTCAACTTGCCAAACTATCATGTTTATTTAAAGTTGATGATAGATGGAGTCACATCACGTCCTTTTTCAGCAGCGA
>JAYTNB010000024.1:0-1726 GCA_043748495.1 bacterium
GTATCAGAAATATATAGAAATAAATTATCTTCAGTTTCGAAAACATGTATATATTTTAACATTTTTTTGGTCGAAAGCAATGAAAATTTGTGTTGATAAACTACTTATTTTTTATTTTCCATTCTTCTATTTTTTTTGCATGACCAGACAGTAAAACAGTCGGTACTTTGTACTTCTTTTTTTTGTGAATTAGTATTTCTGGTCTAGTATAAACCTGACTCGAGGACACACGCTCCTCCTCACGAGAATCAAAGTTACCTAAAACACCCTGAACTTGTCGAGAGATAGTGTCGATAAAAACCAGAGCTGGTATCTCGCCACCTGTTAATACATAATCCCCGATAGAGAACTTCTTTGTTTTCAAAATCTTGTCCATACGAGCATCTATCCCCTCATAACGTCCACAGATCAAGATTATATCCGTATATTTTTTCTCTAAATTTTTCGCATTTTTTGTTGTGAACTTTTCTGCGCTTGGAACGAAATTAACTATCAAGATTTTCTTTTTTATTTTTGATTTATTTATTTTATTAACGATACTCTCGACTGCTTTTATGACTGGCAGAGCCATCATTACCATTCCTGGACCACCACCATAAGGACGCTCGTCTATCTGCAGTGACACATTTCCATCTGGCCATTTCTTTTTATATTTACCAGAAACAAAGTTACGAGGATTTACAGTTTGAACTTTTATTTTTTTATTCTTTATGGCACGTGCCAAAATAGACTCGTTGGTATACGAGTCTATTATTTGCGGAAACAGTGTTACTATGTAGAAATTCATTTTTATATACCTTTAAGTGCGTCTAGTGCGTCGTCTACAGATTTCAATTGTTCGCTTGGTTTTGGAGCTTCGTGCACGACACTACTTGCTTCATCGTTGTGTGGACGCTCTTGGATACCAACTTCTGGTTCATTTATTTTTAAATTAACACGGGCGTTGTTCTTCATACCGATAACGCGTAAAAGTGTACGGATAGCTTTTGCTGTGTTACCTTGACGGCCAATTATCTTGCCCATATCTGCACCATTTACTGTCATAGTTATGAGAACTCCCATTTCATCGATAGTACGGTCTATCACAACATCGTTTGGGTTATCTACGAGTGCTTTTACAATATATTCTAAAAATGCTTTATCGTCTGCTTGCATATAAATCTTATAAGAAATTATTTTTAATATTCAAGTATTGTATCGACTACAAATACCGATACAGTATAGCAAAACTAAACTAGTGACGCAATATTCACAAAAACAAAAAACACCCGAGGGTGTTTTATGCTTTCTTTAGTTCTTTACGAGAGACTGTCTTAGACTTTTTAGGAAGGACATTTTTCTTTTTACCTTCGATTACTTTTTGAGTAACTAAGAAGTTGTGTACAGTATCTGAAGCTTGTGCTCCGACAGAAATCCAGTGTTTGATACGGTCTGCTTTGAACAATACTTCCCCTTTTTTCAAATTATATGAACCTAATATTTCTTTAAATTTACCACTTTTTGTAGCATTTTTAGAATCAGTCAATACGACACGGAAAGCCGGATCATTTTTGCGCCCTATTCTTTGTAGTCTTATTTTTAACATATAGGGCTTATCTTAACACAAGACCATATAATAATCAAGTAAACGAATTACCCCACCAAAAATGTTACCAACAAGACCATCATAACCTCACCAAAATGGTTACCAAGGATTAGTATTGGTATATATGAAAATGCACATAAA
>JAYTNB010000025.1:0-5846 GCA_043748495.1 bacterium
TTTATGTGCATTTTCATATATACCAATACTAATCCTTGGTAACCATTTTGGTGAGGTTATGATGGTCTTGTTGGTAACATTTTTGGTGGGGTAATTCGCAATCTTGCCTTGAATACAAACTTATGCTAATATCAAAAATATGATAACAGTTATAGAAGTAAAGAAAAATGGTAATGAAAACAATATGAACCTAGTTCGACGTTTTAGTCGCAAGGTCATAGAGTCTGGAATTGTACGCAAAGTCAAAAGTAAGCGTTACAATGAAAGAGCACTTTCTAAATTGAAAGTAAAAAGTGCCACACTTAAACGCATAGAGAGAAACAAAGTTCGTGCTAAAGCTATCGTTATGGGTAAAGTTCAGCCAAATACTCGAGGTGGACACACTACAACAAGTAACACTAATAATGCCAAGTAATACGAATTTTTCTATTATAAACAAAACAAAAAGCAAGCTCCCACGCTTGCCATTTTTGTCTATAAAAGATGCAATTGTGGGTCCCAAATACGAGTTATCGGTTTCTTGTATTTCAGCACAAACTCAAAAAAAACTAAACAAGACATACAGACAAAAAGACACAACAACAAATATTCTCTCTTTCCCCTTATCTAAGAATTCAGGTGAGATAACTTTTGATTTAAAAAAAGTAGAGAAAGATTGTCCTAATTTCAAGATGAATTACTCAACTTTTTTAAAGTTTTTATTTATTCATGGATTATTGCATTTGAAAGGTTACGAACATAGTGCTACAATGGAGAGACAAGAAAAAAAGTATTTAAAACAATTTTCTTAATTTTCATTTAAATGGCAAAAAAAAATTATACATGCGGAATAGACATAGGAACTGACACAATAAAACTTGTGCTTTCTACGATAGACCCTCAAACAGAAACTATCAGGGTTGAGACTATCGCCCAAGTGCCGAGTGTCGGTGTACGTCGTGGATATATCGTAAATGTTGATGAAGTTGCTAACTGTATAAAAAAAGCCGTCCTTCTAGCGCAAAATACCGCTGGATTTAAAATCCATCATTGTTTTACATCTATAAGTGGAATCAACTTATCCTCAACTACAACTATCGGACAGATTATAACTACCCGAGCTGATCAAGAAGTTACAATGTTAGACATCAACAGAGCGATAGAAAATGCCCAAGAAAACATAGACACAAATAATCATAAAATAATCCAAACGATACCTCTTGCTTTTAAATTAGACAATAAAGAAGTCCACGGACGAGTTGAAGGTATGAAAGGTGTCAAACTAGAAGCTCGCGTCTTGTCAGTAGTATGCTTGAAACAAAATATTGAGGACTTGGCAACCTCTTTCGAATTAGCTGGAATCGAATTACTCGACATACTGGCTTGTGTTAATGCTAACACTGTATCATCTGTAAAACAAAGAACAGCTGGTTGTGCTGTAGTAGACATAGGAGCGCAAACTGTTTCGGTTGCAGTCTATGACAACAATTTACTTATTTCAACTCATGTTTTTCCTATAGGTAGTACTGATATAACTCGTGATATAGCGTTAGGACTAAAAATAGATTTAGAAGAAGCAGAAAAAATAAAAACAGGTAGTATCGTTTCTTCAGATTTTTCAAAAAAGAAAGTCGAAGAAATAATAAATGCTCGTCTCGAGGATATCTTTGAAGTTGTCGGTAATTATTTAAAGAAAATAAAGAGGAATGAATTACTCCCAGGTGGAATTATAATAATTGGTGGTGGCTCACGAATAAATACAGTTTCTGAAATCGCTAAAAGCCAACTAAAGTTACCTACTCGGATAGGCCACACAGAAGAATTTATAAATACACATAAATTCAAACTATACGACGGTCTCTGGTATACAGCATTGGGTTTATCTATGCAGAAATTAAACACAAATCAAAAACATATAAACTTTACTTCAAACAAAGACTTGATAAGTAAAACAAAAATCTTTTTCAAGAAAATTCTTTCTGAATTACTACCTTAGCGTTCTATATTAGAAAATAATTATGATAAATGTCAAAACTTCCATTTTTTTGAGTTTCTGATATTATATAGTTACTTGAAATTATAATTAATACCTAAAAATATATGGCTAAAATAAACCAAGACGTAGAATCATTCGCTAGAATTAAAGTAATAGGAATTGGTGGTTCCGGTAAAAATGCTCTAAATCACATGATCAACTCAAAAGTAAGAGGAGTTGAGTTTATTGTGATGAATACTGATACTCAAGATTTACACAATTCACTAGCAGAAAAGAAAGTTCACTTGGGTAAAAACCTAACTAAAGGCCTTGGAGCTGGTATGAATCCAGATATAGGTCGTCGTGCAGCCGAAGAAACAAAAGCCGAAGTTCAGGATGTCATCAAAGGAGCCGACATGGTATTTATCGCTTGTGGTATGGGTGGCGGTACTGGTACAGGAGCTGCACCGATAGTCGCAGCATGTGCAAAAGAACAAGGTATTCTTACTGTTGCTGTTGTAACAAAACCATTCTCTTTTGAAGGTAATCAAAGAATGAAACTCGCTGAACAAGGGCTCGCTGAACTAGAACGTGAAGTTGATGCTATCCTAGTAATTCAAAACGACAGATTGATAGCCATCTCTGGAAAAGAAGTTGGATTCCGCCAAGCTTTTGGTATGTGTGATGAAGTTTTGAAACAAGCAGTAGAAGGTATCTCAGAATTAATCACAACTCCAGGTATGATAAATGTGGACTTTGCTGATATACGTGCTGTTATGTCTGACGCTGGTAGTGCCTTGATGGGTATCGGTGTAGCTGCTGGTGAAGGTCGTGCAGAAAAAGCAGCTCTAGCTGCTATCAACTCTCCCCTTTTAGACCTATCTATTTCTGGTGCGAGAGGAGTACTCTTTGCTATTTCTGGAGGTGATGATTTAACTATTCACGAAATCCAAGACTCTGCAAAAATAATCACAGAATCCATCGACAAAGATGCAAAGGTTATCTTTGGAACTATAAAAGATGATAAATTAAAAAAGGGTGAAATAAAAGTTACAGTTATAGCAACTGGATTCCCTACTGACGCACCGAAACGTTCATTGTTTCAAGCTTCAAAAGTAATAGAAGAAAATAATTCTCCAAAAGAAGAAATACAAATTAACAAGAAAGAACAAAAGGAAACAATAAACAACGACTACGTGAAGAAAACTGTAATCGAAGACGACATGTTTATAGATGATACAGATGACTGGAGTACGGTTCCTGCATTCTTAAGAAGAAAAAAATAATTAAATATGTACGACCTTATTATATTAGGGGGCGGACCAGCAGGTGCATCAGCTGCAGTCTATGCTGCTCGTAAACAATTAAAAAGTGCGATTATAGTTGCTGAATTCGGTGGTCAATCTACTGTTTCAGAAACTATATACAACTGGATAGGAACTCCAGACATTTCTGGACGCGACCTCGGCGAGAGTATGAAGAAACATGTCCAATACTACAAAGGACCGTATTTAGATATATTTGAAGGGAGCAAAATAACAAATGTTAAAAAAGAAGACAAGATAATCAGCGTTACAACAGAAGACGGTAAAACTTATCAATCAAAATCTCTCATAGTTGCAACAGGTAGTGGTCGTCGTAAACTCGATGCTATAAATGCAGATACATATGAACACAAAGGGATCACTTATTGTGCTTCTTGTGATGGTCCACTTTATGGTGATCAAGACGTCATAGTTGTAGGTGGTGGTAATGCTGGTTTTGAAACTGCTATCCAACTATTGGCATATTGTAAAAGTGTGACATTGCTAAATCGTAGTGATGAATTTAAGGCAGATGGTATGACCGTTGACGCAGCATTATCTAATCCGAAATTTAAAGCTATCAAAAATATAATCATAACACGTGTGGATGGTGAACAATTTGTTTCATCTTTGACTTACAAAGACACAAAAACAAATGAAGAGCACAAAATAGAAACAACTGGTATTTTTGTCGAAGTTGGACAAATACCTAATACTGACTTCTTAAAAGGTGTTGTAGAACTAGATGCTTTCAATAAAGTCATAGTCGACCCAATGACACAAATGACAAACACAGAAGGTGTCTGGGCCGCTGGTGACTGTACAAATGGACGTTATCATCAGAACAACATCGCGAGTGGCGACGCTGTTAAAGCACTCGAGGACGCGTATATTTGGATACATAAAAATAAATAAAAAACTAGGAAATATCAAAAGCTGATAAGTTCTTCTCGAAACACACGCATAATTTTCTGCTGAAAATTTGTGCTCTGCTCAGGCTTGACAGCCTTGCGCAAGTTGTTTCTTGAAGACTTATCAGCTTATTTATTTATTTATTATCTTCTCTAATCTTTCCAATTCTTCAATAGAGTTTACTCCTAATGCTTCTTCTGGGCTTATAGAAACAGATGCAATACTCTTTTCTTTTGCTGCGAATTCAACTAAATCTGTCAGATAATACTCACCTTGCGCATTTTCATTTTTTATTTTATTTAAATGTTCAAAAAGCCAAGACTTTTTAAAACAAAAATAACAAGGGTTTAATTCTTTTATTTCTTTTTCTTTCTCGTCGGTATCTTTAAATTCAACACTGCGTATTATATTACCATTTTCATCTCTTACTATTCTACTAAATGGTTTGTAAAATACTTGGTACCAATCGTCATATGACGGTACAATCACAGTTGCCATAGTCAAAGAACAATCACTATTTTTGTGCGTTGCAACAAGATTTGCAATCATAGCACCTGTAACTGCTGGAGCGTCACCATATAGCACAAGAACATTTTCTATTGAATCAGCAATACTATTTTCTGTAACTTTTACAGCATGACCTGTTCCGAGTTGTTCTTCTTGAAAGACATAATCCACAGTATCACCTAAATGGTTCATGACTTCTTCTTTTTTATAACCAACTACTAAAATAGGCTTCGAATCAAGACCGCTATGTTTTGAAGCATCTAATAAATAATCTATCATTGGCTTTCCATTAAAAGGCACCAAAACCTTTGACATTTCAGCATTCATTCTTTTCCCTTTACCTCCTGCGAGTATAATGATTTGTGTTTTCATAAATAAAAATAGTGAGGATTAACATCTTTGTGGTCAGGCATATTTTTCTACTGAAAAATTGCACGACCCTGCCTCGGCACGACTGCCTCCGGCTCGCACAAAGTGTCCCACACTTTGTGCGCGATACAGGAGTCGAACCTGTGACCTACCCCACGTCAAGGGGTCGCTCTACCAACTGAGCTAACCGCGCATTATTGATTGTAAAATAATTCTATGGCCCTCCTTACAGGAGCTGTACACCTTTTGGCTATTTTGCTTCTTTCCTCACAAACTACCTCAAAAGGTCTTGCGCTCGGGTCCCTTTCTCCCGAGCTCACCCCACGTCAAGGGGTCGCTCTACCAAAACAACTAACCGCGCATAAATTAAAATTTCTTTTTAAAACAACCTACAAACTAAAAACTACTCACTGTCCTCCATCTACAAAAACAACTAACATCCATATAGATGAGATGTTATCAAAAATAACTCCAATAAGCAATAACCCTTGTATTTGATTTTATTTGACATTAGTGGTAATTTATAATTAAATTATATCTTCGAAATGAGAAAATCTCATTTTTTGCTTTTTCACAAAAAAAATATGAAAGATGAACAAAATTAAAGAGTTTAAAGAGTTTATACTTGATACAAGTGTGATACTTAGTACTCACGATTGTATTTACAAATTTGAGGACAATGATGTAACCATACCCATACAAGTCATCAAAGAACTCGAGACTTTCAAAGTTGGTACCGATACTAAAAATTATCATGCAAGAGAGTTCGGTAGACTTATTGATGGACTATCAGGTGATAA
>JAYTNB010000026.1:0-9121 GCA_043748495.1 bacterium
TCTTTCGAACCTCCTCGTGCTTTCATCCCTATTTTATTATCTAAACCAAAACATTTTTTACAATTCAAAACCATTTCTTCATCTTTAGAAGTAATATGTATGTGTCGTAAATCCGGAGACAAATTACCATCGGTTGCTATAACACCAATGCCATATGCAAAATTACTATTCCATTTTAATTTAACCTTCCCTTTTCTGTTTGCCATATACTTATTATACTAAAACATAGAGCGCCTGCCAAATATATTTATTACAAAATGGATTATACAAAGTTAGTGCACTTTTAAATCAGAAATGCTAATATATAGATATAACTTAATAGAGACCATGCCCAAGAGACTTGTCTTTCGGTGTGGTCGAAAGCACAGTAAGTAATAAATAACTCCCAGTCAGAGTTCGCATATACTGTGTCGTATCTGGAAACGGATATGAGCAATCTTTTGATTGTCGCTGGCTAGGAGCTTTTTGCTTCCTACTAGATCTTATCCAATATTTTAAATAAAATTATGAAAGAAAATTTTACAAATGGAAATAAAAATGAATTAAATAACCCTCCAGAATGGAATTATTTAGAAGTGAGTAAAGAAAAATTAGAAAATATCGAATTAGTTAGTTTAAATGAGTATCCTAGATTTTCTAAAATGGAAAATTTGGATAAATATGAAAAAGAAAAGATTGAGTCTTCATATAAAGATCTTTTGAGAATTACTGATACCATGAAGCGCTATATGGATAAAATGGATGAGTTAGAGCAAAAAGGTATTAAAGTTACAGGAACCCAGCATACTTTTGATACTTTAAGATTTAAAGATTCGTTATTTGGTCCTGGGAGCGCCGCCTTAGTAAATTTTAATAGAATGCAATTAAGCATGGCTTTAATTTTAGATCGAATAAATACTTTAGAAAAAAACACTGATAAGAAATAATTTACTCTTAACCATAAGACCCAAGCCCTCGAATTAATTTTGCTCTTTTTCGTGCTACAATACAAAAATGCTAAGAGCTTCCTCATTTACCTTTGATAGTTATAAAGTTGATAAGAAAAATTCAACTATAACTTTTACTTATATTGTAGAATTTAAATACGGAATAAAGAAAACTTTTAAAGATAAATTAAACTTTCCAGATGTTACATCCGATTTATGGGACAACATACCAAAAGACATACTAGAATCAACTCTGCAATCACTCCTTTTAATGATCGGCATAAATTACTGGTGTGTTTTCCCTACCAAAAATATTATTATAAAAGAATTTACATTAACACGAGATCAAGCCGAATTCTGGAATTCACTTTACTTAAACGGACTCGGAGAGTTTTTCTATGAAATGAAAATAGATTTCCGAGATTTAATCTCATTCCCTTATGATGATTCTTTGATTTTACCCGAACCAAAACAAATAGCACTTCCGAGTCGCTCACTACTACTCAACGGCGCTGGTAAAGACTCTATCTTATCATCTGAAATACTGAAAGCTTCAAATACGCCTTTCGATTTTTTTTCTTTCGAACCTACACCGGCGCATAAGAAAATCGCGAAAATTGTTGGTGCAAAGACTATAACAGTCACTCGTTGTCGTGATCTGTGGCTTGAAAATATAATGTCATTTTATGGAGTGTCCAGTAGCTATCCATCGGTCTCGACTTTTACTTTTATCGCAACACTGCTCTCAGAACTCCTTGGCTATAATGAAATAGTATTTTCGAATGAACGTAGTGCCGATTTCGGCAATCTAGATTATCTTGGTTTAGAAGTAAATCACCAATGGTGCAAATCATCAGTTGCTGAAAAAATGACAAATGATTACATACAACGATACATAACACCGAGCATAAAAACATCATCACTTTTGCGTAAATACAGTGAGCTTGAAATTGTCCGGCAATTTGTAAAGTACCCGCAATATTTAAATCAAGTTACAAGTTGTAATACATACTTTTGGCTCCCGCATATGACTCAGCGCATGATGAGTAAAGCCTACTGGTGCAAAAGATGCCCCAAATGCGTATTTCTTTTTGCTTGCTTTAGTGCATATTTACCAAAAGAAAAAGTGATCGAGATTTTTGGTGCAAATATGTATCAAAATAAAAAACTCTTACCATTATTCCGACGTATCCTAGGTATAGAAGGCTTCAAGCCACTCGACTGTGTCGGCGAACCAGAAGAGATGATACTTGCTATGCATTATGCACAACTTACTGGAGAATATGCAGACACAATCGCCATGAAAGTTTTTGAAGAACACTTCCATTCAAATTACAATTTTAAAGAATTAGAAAACAAGGTTTTTACTGAGGTCTAAAAATTAATATTAATCCCCTATATTTTATGGTCTTTAAATTTTCAAACATTCAAACAAAAAACCCACATTGCATGTGGGTTTTAATTTTTATATTTTTAAACTAGATTCGAAGATTCTATTTTTTCTTTTATTTTATTAAATTCCTCTTTATTGACATAATGTTCACCAAAAAGAAAATTCAAATACTCTAATCCGACACTTTTACTAACAAATCCTAGACTTGCACCACCTGCTGTTAAAATAATTCCTAAATCTCCAAGGTTTTTGATTTTATTAATATGTAATTTAGGGTTTTTTGTACTTCCAAGTGTTTTAACCAGTGCTAGTTTAGACCATAATAATTCTTTTTTAGAAGAATCTGGCATTTCACCCCATAAATACGAAGCTTTGTTTAGCTCTTTATTTAATCGACGGCAATCTTTTAAAGGAATTGCATTTTGTCGAAGTTTTGAAAACTTTAAAATAATTTCTTGTCCTTAAGCTATAGAACTGAAGGTTTCACTTTTTTTACCATCAACAAATTGAATATAGGCCTCAAGCCCAGTGGTCGTTTTCCTAATTTTTAATTTTTCCATTTTTTTACTTTTTTGTTTAAAACATTTTTAGCAACAATATCACAGTCAGTAAATTTAGTCAAAAAAAAGTCCTACATAAATGGTAGGACTTTTAAGTTTTATTCCTCATAATAAAGAGGGGTGTAATATTTTTTAGGTTCATCTTCTTCTTTTATGAACATATTCAAATAAAAAGACAAGAAGAGAATTGAAACAGCAATAATAAAGATTGAAATTATTGGAATGGAAAAATCGTATTTTTCCATAAATTCTAAAACACGAGGGTCTTCTATAAAAAAATCTCTGAAGAAAAATACTATCAGTGTGGCTAAACTAATAACAATTAGAAGAATCGTTATTATGGATATTATCACTGTATTTTTTTCTTTATTATCTATCTTTAGATAGTATAAGTATAAAAACCTCAAAGAAAATATTAGTAGAGCAACAAGAGTAAGTACTAGTAATACCTCGAATCTGTTAGAGAAATTTAGGGTTTTAATATTTTCAATAAACACATTCCTCACAAGAAATACAAAAAGTAGAGCTGATAAAACCAATACACTTGTAAGACTTCTTAAAAAGCCTTTTTCTAGTTTTTTTTCATTTTCTTCCATCTTATTTTAATTGTTAATTTATTTAAATCATACAACACTTAAAAAATAAAGCAAGTATTTACATTTGCATTTATCCACAGTTTATAGTAATATAAATCTATGTTGATTATAGCTTCTATATTACCGTATATACAGATAAGTCTGTCTATTATCTTAATAGTTTGTGTTTTACTGCAAGCATCAGATTCTGGCGCTGGTAGTATTTTAGGTGGTGGAGATAGTGGTGGTTTACACCACACTCGTCGTGGTTTTGAAAAGTTTCTATTCTTTACAACTATCATAGTTAGTATTCTATTTGTTGTATCATCCTTCATTGCATTACTTGTTCGAGCTTAAAAGCTATAATAAATTATTATTTAAAAATCTTTCTTTTAAAAAAGAATCATATGTATGCGTACACTCCTATCATTTGTAAAAAAAGTTGGTAGCATTAAAAAAGAAAATCTAAAAAAAGCAGTCCCGTCTTTTGACCAAAAGCAATTGTTTATATTTCGTATACTTATTGGTATTTCATTGATAACAACACTGTTACTTTTGAACAAGTTAAACCAGAAATTTCTCGTTAGCATCCCTGATGTTGGTGGAAGTATAACCGAAGGTATAATAGGTACTCCTATACAAATCAATCCTGTTTTAGCGATTTCTGATGCAGATGAAGATATGGTTTCAATTGTTTATTCTGGATTAATGCGCAAAGACATAAATGGTGATTTTATACCAGACATAGCTAAGAATTACACAACCTCTGAAAACGGAACTGTCTATACTTTTGTACTACGCAATGATGTATTTTTCCATGATGGCAAGAAACTCACAATAGATGACGTCTTGTTTACAGTATCGAAAATGCAAGATAAAGAAATAAAAAGTCCAAAAAATATTGTTTGGGATGGAGTAGTTGTAGAAAAGATAAATGAAGAAACTATTAGCTTTACGATTAAACAACCATATATTTCCTTTATAGAAAACATGAATTTTGGTATTTTACCAAAACATCTCTGGGAAAATGTAGATAGCAATCAATTTTCTGTTTCTTCTATGAATATAAAAGCTGTTGGTTCTGGTCCATACAAAATAGATTCTGTTGATAAAGACTCCGATGGTATACCAAAGGAATACACTTTGAGTGCTTTCAAGAAATTCAATCTAGGTAAGCCAAATGTCAAAAACTTGCATATCGTTGTATATCCAAATGAGATAGATTTGGTTGCTGCATTAAAAAATGGAAATATAGATCAAGCCGGTGGGATATCGCCAGAAAACGTAAGAACATTTAAGAACGAAAACTTTACAATCAATGAGACAACATTACCTAGGATTTTTGGATTATTTTTAAATATCTCAAAAAGTAAAATATTGAGTGATCAGAACAACGTCGAAATACTAAATAAGATTATAAATAAACAAGAGATAATCGATGAAGTTTTATATGGCCATGGCGACTCTATAAACCATCCAATTCCAAAAACAATTTTAAACACTCAAAACGATAGTAATAGTATTTCAAACAATGAGGCTGTCGATCTACTTGAAAAAAATGGATGGCAATTAGGTGAAAGTGGCACTCGTGAAAAAAGTTCAACAGTAGTAACAACAAAAACAATTACAAAAAAAGTTGGTAAAAAAACTGTAACAGAAAAAGTTTCTACTAAAAACAAAGGACCCGTATCTGTATTTGAAATATCTATAACCACTGGCGACACTCCTGAATTAAAAAGTGCGAGTTTAAGCATAAAAAAACAACTAGAGAATTATGGTATAAAAGTTGATATCAAAACATACGAAAGTGGTCAATTGTCACAAATAATACGTAATCGTGATTATGAAATCCTCTTGTTTGGACAAGTGGTTAACAGTGAATCGGACTTATATTCTTTCTGGCATTCATCACAGAAGACTGACCCTGGTTTAAATATCGCTCTATATTCCAATGAAAAAGTAGATGCATTACTCTCTGGTGCTCAAAAAAATACAAACAAAGACGAACGAACTGAGATATATAGAAATATAGCAAACGAATTTACTAAAAACACAAAAGCCATATTCCTCTACTCCCCTAAATACATATATATAACTCGATCAAATATCAAAAACACACAGACATCAAACATTATAAACACAGCCGATCGATTTTCAGCTATATACACATGGTATGCAAAAGAAAATTATGTTTGGAAAATATTTACTAAATAAAAAACAATTATGCAAAACACACAAAACGACAAAGAACCTAAAGGAACACCAGTTAACAAACTGAAAAGTTCTCCTGTTTTATTTAAAAATCAAAATCAAGAAAAAGAAGGATTTAAAAAAAACAATGTAAAGCCAATTAACAATCAGAACAAATCACGTGGAACTTATCAGTACGATAATAAAAACAATCGCCGAAGCAAGACTCAACAATCCGCAAATAAACCTACAAATCAAGTTCTAGTTAACAAGAAAAGAACTCACACTATCCCAGCCCCAGAAAAAGGAGTAATCCGCATCATTCCACTCGGAGGAGTTGAAGAAATCGGTAAAAACATGACTGCTATCGAAATCGGTAATGACATTATCGTTATCGACGCAGGTATGCAATTCAAAACAGAAGATACACCAGGTATCGACTACATTATACCGAACACAACATACCTAGAAGAACGCAAAGATAAAATACGTGGTATGTTTGTCACTCATGGTCACCTAGACCATATTGGAGGTATTCCCCTTGTTATGAGTCGTATTGGTAATCCAAAATTATATTCCCGTAACCTGTCTATCCTTCTAATGAAAAAACGTCAAGAAGAATTTTCTCATTTACCTGCACTCGATACAGAAGTAGTAGAAAAAGATTCTGTTATCACAGTTGGTGATATGCGTATTCGTTTCTTTGGTGTGACTCACACTGTACCAGACTCTATGGGTATCATCGTCGAGACTCCTTATGGATCCATAGTTACACCTGGTGATTACAAACTTGACCAAGTAGATGGAAAAGTCAGTGATGAAGAAGAAAAAGAATATGCTTTTTTTGATAAAGAAAAAGTATTGCTTCTTTTGACAGACTCAACAAATATCGAAAATGAAGGTTTTTCTCAACCAGAAAGTAAAGTAAACGAAGGATTAGGTAAACTTATCCGTTCTTGCAATGGTCGTATCATCATTGCAGCTTTTGCTTCACACATCACACGTCTAGTAAAAATCGTCGAAACAGCTGAAAGTTTAGGTAAAAAAGTAGTTCTTGATGGACGCTCTCTAAAAACAAATATGGAAGTCTGTGAGCAAGCGGGTCTATTTACTCCTAAGAAAGGCACAATTATACCCGTCGAAGATGCCGACAATTACCCTCCAAATAAAGTGATAGTACTTATGACTGGTGCTCAAGGTGAAGAATTCGCTTCACTTAACCGTGCTGCAAATAAAACTCATAAAAAGTTTACAATCAAAAAAGGAGATACAATTATTTTATCTGCTTCTATTGTTCCAGGAAATGAAATCTCTGTTCAACACTTAAAAGATAACTTAGCGCGTCATGGTGTAAAAATCATTTCTTATCGTACAAGTGAGGAGACAATCCACGCTACAGGTCACGGTAATCAAGAAGACGTAAAGTGGCTACATCGCAAAACTCATCCTAAATTCTTTATCCCTATCCATGGCTGGCATTCGATGCTTGTAAAGCACAAAGAAATAGCGATGTCACTGGGTATGAGTGAAGAAAATATCATTGTTCCTGACAATGGTTCACTTATAGAAATAACAGATGAAGGTACAAAAATAAGTGTTCGCAAAGAAAAAGCTCCATCGTCACCTATGATGGTAGATGGCTTCTCTGTTGGTGATGAACAAGATGTAGTTATCCGTGATCGTATGATGCTCGCTCAAGACGGTATGTTTGTTTTAATTGCAACGATAGATTCACAAAACGGCAAACTACGTAAAAGCCCAGATATCATTTCTCGTGGTTTTATTTATCTAAAAGAAAATCAAGAGTTATTGCACCAAGTACGTCTTATAATCAAAAAGACAATCGAAGACGGCACTCGCGACACTAGACCGATAAACTTTGACGTTATAAAAACAAATCTAGGAGACAACGTTTCTAAATTCTTATTCCAAAAAACAGCAAAAAGACCCCTCGTTATTCCAGTATTGTTAAACTTATAATATGCTCCGTAACAAAATCAACATATTCTATATACTGTCATTTATGTTTACTTTTCATATTGCACTGGCCGCATATGTTAACTCGAGCTTTATGTCAGAACATATACCAAGTAAATATGTTGGTTTACTCTACACGGCGGCATCACTTATAACACTAATTATATTTGCAAACAGTTCCTCTATTTTAAGGAGAGTAGGTAATAAAAAGTTTGTTTTAAGCTTGCTTATTGTAAACATATTAACTCTTTTGCAATTAATATTTGCACACAATCCTTATATAAAAGCATTGTCTTTTATATTTTTTATTTCAAGTAATGCTTTGTTTATGTTTAGTATGGATATATTTATAGAACATTTCATAGATAGGAAGAAAGAAGCGAGTTCTCATGGTAGATATCTGTCTATTATAAATATAGCTTGGGTTATATCACCCCTTTTAACAGCGAGCATTATAACAAATAATCAAAATTATATTTTATTATACAAGATAAGTTTGATTATAACTCTTATAATGAGTGTATTTTTAATATTTTCTATTCGTGACTTTAGAGACACAGTCTACAAAAAAATATCATTATTAAAAAGCTTTTCTTATTTAAGAAAAGCTCGTCATATAAAGTCTATCGTCATTCTAAATTTCTTATTGCAAGTATTTTTTAGTATTATGGTTGTTTATACACCACTTTATTTAAAAAACTATATGAATTTCGATTGGAGTCAAATTGGTATAATATTTACATTTATGCTTTTACCATTTGTTATTTTTGGAGGTTTAATTGGAAAAATGGTAGAAAAATATAATATTCAAAAACGAAAGCTATTATCTATTGGGTTTTTTATTATGATAATTTCAGTTGCAACCATCCCTCATTTAGATGCAAATATAGCAGTATGGGCATTTGTACTTTTTATGACACGTGTAGGGGCAAGTATCACTCAAGCAAGTGCAGAAATATACTTCTTTACTCATGTTCACGAAGAAGATGCATATTTATTAGGTATATATCGTGATATGGACCCCCTGGGTTATCTTATCGGACCACTTTTAGCTTCATTCTTTATATTACTATTCCCTTTTGTTTATACATTTTTTATTTTATCATTAATATTAATGCTGGCATTTTATTTTATTCCTCATTTAAAACACAATCATGAACATACCCTACCCACTACGAATCAATAGATACTTAGCACTAACGAATATAGCCACTCGCAAAGGCGCTGACGAGCTTATAAAAAAAGGTTCGGTTTTTATCAATGGTAAAAAAGCTGTACTTGGCGACACGGTCTATAGCAATGATAAAGTTGAGATCAGTGCTAAAAATATAAATCAAAATTATGTTTACTATGCTTACAATAAAGACACAGGCATATCAACGAATCCTGAAGTCGACACAAAAGACATACTGCAAGTTGCTAAATTCCCTGAGAAGGTTTTCCCTATCGGACGACTCGACAAAGACTCACATGGTCTCATCATAATGACCAATGACGGAC
>JAYTNB010000027.1:0-3843 GCA_043748495.1 bacterium
AGGCAAAGAACTTGCAACCTTGAACCAAAAAGATTTTTATTATTTCAATGAAAATTTGATTGATAAAAATTTTGCAAACCCAAGCCGTGTTTTGAAACCCGGTGACAAATTTAGTGTTAAGGCTTACAAACAAAATGTTTCTAGAAGTACAACTTCACAGGAACGTTTAGATTTCTTGGCTACTCAAAAAGCTGTTTTACTTGGTGCTCAAGGTGGTTCTATTGTTTACAAACAAAAACGCAACGAACTACCCAAAGGTTACTGGTATGCGTCTTTCGACAAGAAAGATAACCTTTGGAAGGACTCGGACGGCGACCACAGGGTGCCGCTTCTGTATGCCTACACAGATGGTGACTTCAAGTTCGACCTCGGCTCTTTTGAGAATGCCTGGCCTGTCAACAATGTTTTGCTCTGCTTCTGCGACGAAAGTCCTGAGGCGCTTTGAACCTTAAATTAAATTGAGTCTTTAGATTTTTAGAGTCGTTGCTTCGCAACGACTCTTTTTTACTTCTTCATTTTTAAATTCTCTCCTAGTTTATGTGGATTGTGCATTTGGCACATCTTGTTAGAGCATCGCTCAGGAATTGTTTTTGGTCACGAACAATTCCTCGCCGTCGCTACGGAATTTTCGCGACCCCGGCTCGTGGTTCGCCGTACTCGGCTCACACCACTGTGCCCGACAAAAACAATCTTATTTTTTCATAATTATTCCAATCTTATGTGGATTGTGCATTTGGCACATTTTATTTGAACAACGCTCTGGAATTGTTTTTGTCCCTTCCATCATCAGACTATCACATCGGTCGCAGATATTGCCTGTTGGTTTAGCTTTGATTGCATTTTTACAACCAGGGTAGTTAGAACATGAATAGAATATACCAAAGCGTCCTTTACGTTCCATCATGTTTCCATTTTTACACATAGGACAAACAACCTCAGTCATCTTTTTCTTTCTTTCTTCTTCGTCTTCTTTTATAAATTTACACTTAGGGTAGCGAGAACAAGAAATAAATGCTCCAAATTTACCTTGACGAATAACTAGTTTACCACCACCACTTTTACCTTTCTTTTCACCACATAATGGACACATTTCACCAGTTTCTTTTGGACCTTCGAGTTCATTGCCTTCCATTGTGCGAGCACCAGTACAGTCCGGATAATTTGCACAAGAGTAGAACTTACCATTGCGAGCGAGCTTTACGATCATCTCTTTGCCACATGTAGGGCAGAGCATATCTGCTGGGGCCTCGCCCATATTTGTGGCTTTGGCCAATTTATCTTTTTCTTTTACATCTTTTTGAAATGGAATATAAAAGTCGCGTAATGTTTTCTCGTATTCACGTTTACCATTGGATATGTCGTCTAACTGATCTTCCATATCTGCTGTAAATGTGTCACTGATATATTCGGCGAAATTATTTTCGAGGAAACTCGAAACAACGTCACCTGTGTCAGTCGGGTAAAGAGTGCGTCCTTGTTTTTCTACATAGCCACGCTCTTCGAGAGTCTTCATGATAGAAGCATAAGTAGAAGGGCGACCAATACCACGAGATTCAAGTTCTTTGACAAGTCCTGCTTCACTGTAGCGGTTCGGTGGTTCTGTTGCTTTTTCTGTTTTTTTCAATTCAAGTAATTTCAATTCTTCTCCAACCTTAACTTCTGGTAGTTCTACATCTTCTCCGCGAGCACCTGTATCACAAGCAAGAAATCCTGGAGAAATTAGTCTAGAACCATTGGCCGTGAAATCGGGAAACTGAAATTCTCCAGAAGCCTTGCTTCTGGAAGCTTCCAGAAGCAAGGCTTCTGGAGAATTAATATTGGCAACTATTTTTGTTTTTAGAAGTTTAGCGTCTATCATCTGTGAGGCGACTGTTCTCTCCCATATTATAGAATATAATTTTTTCTGTTCATCTGTTGCACCTTCGAACATATTTTCTGGATGTGTTGGACGGATTGCTTCATGGGCTTCTTGAGCATTTTTAGATTTGGTTTTATAAATACGTTTTTCTACATGATCACGTCCGTATTTTTTTTCTATGACTTTTACTATTGCACTCACTGCATCAAGTCCAAGAGTTGTACTGTCTGTACGCATGTATGTTATGTGACCTTGTTCATAAAGTTTCTGCGCAACTTGCATTGTACGAGAAGGTGAGTAGCCCAAACGAGTGCTGGCTGTTTGTTGTAGTGTACTTGTAGTAAATGGTGCCTTTGGCGAACGCTTTTGTTCACTTGCTTTTAAATCGGTAACAAACCACTTTTCTTTTTGGCCGAGATTCATAATCTGATCCACGATTTTTTCATCACGAGGTTCATCTGTGCAAGTTAAAAATAATTTATCTTTTTTGTGTGTATCAAAGTGACCTTCGAGCGTCCAAAACTTCTCTGGTATAAATGCACGGATTTCTCTTTCACGTTCCATTATGATGCGTAGTGCTGGTGACTGTACACGTCCTGCCGATAAACCGTAGCGGACCTTTTTCCAGATGACACCCGATAGATCATAACCAACTAGACGGTCCAGAACGCGTCGCGCCTCTTGGGCGCGACGCAAATCCGTAACGACTTCCCGTGGGCGAGTTAAGGCAAGTTCAACTGCGTTTTTGGTAATTTCATTAAAGGTCACACGTTGTATAGGTGCTTTTACTTTTTTATCAGCATGAAGTAATTCTTCGATATGCCAAGCGATAGCTTCACCTTCACGGTCCGGGTCAGTTGCGAGCATTATTTCACTTGCTTTTCGTCCGAGCGTTTGCAATTCTGAAACAACTTTTTCTTTACCACGAGAAATTTCATAACGAGGAATAAAACCACCCGGTATATCGATAGCGTCTTTGTTAGATTTCGGTAAATCACGAATGTGTCCAACAGATGCGCGCACAGTATAAGCACCCGCTAAATATTTCTCGATAGTCTTGGCTTTTGATGGTGACTCAACAATTAGTAATTTCATCCCGTTAGAAGTAGGAAAATTTTTAGACTTCCGTACTTAATTAAATATAAATAATATAATTTCCGTTATGGCAGTAATAGATATGACTTCTAACGGGATCATATATAGACAGTATTACACGAAACATAATTTTTTTGCAAATTCAACCTTTTAAAATAGAGCTCTTTTTCTATTGACTTTTCTTTTTATTTGTTTTATTATTATTTTAAATTTTTTCTTTTATAAAAATAGTCATAGCTAAAAGATCTTTACCTGTATGAGGTTTTTTAGCTATGACTATTGTAAGACATAGACCTTACTTGCAGGATGTAAGAAATGGCTATCAGCCAAAAAATTTATTATTATGAAATATAATAAAGTAGATTTCGGTATGACCGAAGCAGTTTTTAACAAACTAGGAGGAACAGAAGGAATAAAAAATTTTCTTTCTGGTAAAACAAAAGTTACTACAGTAGAAAAAAAATTTGAAACTTTTTCTAAAGTTAATGTAGGTTCTAATAACATCAAATCTTTAATTTATTTTATAAAGAATGATGCTAGTATAGAAAAAAAATCTTTGGCACAAAGTATTCTAGAGTGGCCTCCTTTCTCTCATGGTACAGAAGAAGAGATTGAACTTGTTATTGTAAAACCTATAGACATAGGTTTTGATGAAATGTTCCAAGAATGTGCTACTTATGAAAATATTTGTAATAGAGCCTATGATTACGGTTTTGAAAAATGTCCAGAAGAAATTGGACTTTTGTTATGCAAAGATCATTTCAGAAAAAATCGTGATTTTTTTATTGTTGGATCGGAGCCATTAAAAAACAAAGAAGGGAGATCATGCCTGTTAGTCCCATGGTTTCATCATGATTCTAAAAAGATGGAATTAAGTGCTTTCAAAGTTT
>JAYTNB010000028.1:0-13426 GCA_043748495.1 bacterium
GCGTGTTCGTTTTCGGATTTAGTAAAAGGTTCATTTTCTATGGTGTTGGATCTGATAGCGTATTGACGCATAATGAAAAGAGATAGACCAACAAAGATAATATTAGTAGCAAATAAAATTATCGCGATTTTTGAATCATTATAAACACTAAACAAATGAGCTGAGAAAGGAATGAGGGTTACAAAAAAGAAAAATAATGCATTATAGTTTGTAAAACGTAGATCTATATTTTTTACCAATACAGATGCCACAAAATGATGTGACCGCCAATAAGTAAACAGTAATGTAAACGCCAACAAGAAGCTTAAAAATAGTGGGTACATTACTACTAAGGATTTCAATATTAATTTATCACTAACTATACCAGTATATTTCGGTATGTTTATATCAAAAACCAGTACGGTCATAACTATCCCAAAAATACTGTCTGCAAGTGCATCTAAACGTTTTTGTTTCATATATATAATATACCATAAAACAATATATTATAAATTATTATTCTTACTAAAAACATACGGTATTAATTTTGTCAAAAAGAATGGTCTGGAAACAAGCTCGTCATTATAAGATTCCTTTGTATGTTTGAAAGAAATCTATTATAACTTTCCACGGAAGTTTGGTAGCTATAATAACGACATACATAGTTATGAACATGAGTGGTATGTTGCGTTCTATGTTTGAAAGTGGAGCGTATTTATTAACGTCTTTTCCTCGGCCTAATATCTCCCATTCAGTTTCAAAAAGCGCCGCTGGTAAATTTCTTTCTAAAGCATGGACTATGCGGAATTTAGCACGATTGATTTGTTTATATGAAGCAATAATCTGATACCAAGAATAACAAACACCGATACCCAAAAGTGGAATAAATAGGAAGAATATTGGTGAAGAAAAAGTACTTTTTATTTCTATGTAGCCGAGAATACCTATAATGGCTGCATTGATACCTAAGAAGAATTCGTTTGACTTTTGACGTCGCTCACTTGTGTAATTAAAGATATTTACATATATCTTGTATTGCTCTAAATAGTGGTCAAGATGTTTCTCTACATATTTTTTATTATGCTTTTTTGTATTAGCAAACAATAGTTCATGTAGTGATTCATTGTTCATATTTTTATAATAACATACAAAGTAGATGAAGGCAAATTATTTATTAATTTAAATGAATAAGCGCGCCAAGCGTATGTCTTCGAAAGTCATATCTATACCCTCTTTTTCTAATATTTTTTTGATTGGAGATAGTTTACCTATTTCTTCTTTGTCTTTTACTTTTTTACTGGCATTTATAACTTGGTCTATTATTTTTTGTTTTGGTTTCAGGTGAATGATTTTAATATCAGGATATAAACCAACCAGTTGTTCGATGTGCGCTGTAATAGTACCGGCTGTTAGGTTTCTTTCTTTAGCTATTGCTTTTATATTCATACCTTTGTCTAGAAATTGACGCGTTGTTTCTATTGTTGAAAAAACATTATTATCATTTTTCTGAGTATTTTTATTTTTCTTATTTATATTTTGTGATTTTAAAATACCTCCACATCGAACAATAAAATCATTTTCTAATTTCACTTGTTCTTCTTTTTTTAAATTACCGAACAGTTTCCTATTGCTTTCACTTTCTTTTTGCAAGATAGCATCGAAAGCTAAAACAGCAGGATCAACGAGTAGAGAATCAGGCGTAAAACCGAGCAATTTGATACCTGAGAGAGTCCTTACCCGCGAAAGAGCCACATACCCCATTCCGTACGAAAATGTAGCTGAAAGGTCAATTTGAGCGTTATCTAGCGACATTCCTTGACTTTTATGTATAGTTATAGCCCAAGCCAGTCGAAGTGGGACTGTCTCAATAGATGCTTTAACTTTACCATTTTCTTCCATGGACCAAGTTTCATTTACGACATTTATTGTCCTACCATTGTAGAGCTTTATTATCGGCATTTTTATATTGTCGAAGTCCTCACTGAAACCTATAACTTTACCACGAGTACCGTTTACATAACCTTGTTCATAATTGTTTTTAATGAACATAACCTCAGCACCATTTTTTAAGACTAATTTTTCTTGTGCTAAACAACTTTTTTTCAAAATATCAACGAGAATATCAGGACCATTGTTTTTCATTTGAAAGATAGTTCCCTCTTCTTTTATTTTATCTAACTCTTTTTCATTATCGAGATCTACATTTACATTGTGAGTGTAAAGTCTAGTTGGTTCTATGTGCTCTGCTAAATTTATATTTAAACGACCCTTGAGTATCCCTATGTGTTTATCATCGATAGAATTATTTCTTATATTATTTAAAATATCTGTGAGGATGTTGTCTTCTTGACGATACTGATCGGTTAGATAACAAATAGCAGGATTCATCTCTATCCAAGAACTACTTTCCATAACCATATCTTTAGAATTAATGTTATTGTTTTTATTTACTGGTGGCAATTGAAAAAAGTCGCCACAAAGTATCACTTGTAGACCACCAAAAGGTTTATTATTTCTCTTGAATCTCTTGCAGACTCGATTAACCATATCTAGTCTGTGTGCATGTAGCATTGAAACTTCGTCGATAATTAGAACCTTTGTTTTATCGAAACGAGACCAAAGATACTTTTTTTCTTCTAAGCTATCTAAATCGTGTTCATTTAAACTCTCACGGATACCTATACCTGCCCAACCGTGTATAGTCATACCATTCATATGAGTACTAGCTATACCTGTTGATGCAGTACAAGCAACATTTATATTGTGATCTTTGCAATACTTTATGTATTGATTTAATAAAAAAGTTTTACCACTTCCAGCACTTCCAGTTAAATAAATATTTACACCAGTTTTCATTATCTGGAATGCTTCATTTTGTGTCATATAAAAAAGTAAATAATATCTAATATTTGCGAATAACGGCTTTGACTATTCCGATGATAGTTAGTTGATTTGTTGGGTAGATATCTTTGAAGTCTTTATTAGCGGGCTGTAGATATACCTTGTCGCCATTTTTTCGAAAGTATTTCATTGTAAATTCTCCATCTACGTTTGCTATAACTATATCTCCGTCACGAGCCGTATTTTGTTTCTCAACGAGAACCATATCTCCATCAGAAATATGTGCTTCGATCATAGAGTCGCCATCGACTGTGAGCATATAAGTCGAGCCTTTTTTGGGTGCTAAATATTCGTCTAGATTAATTGTATCATTTAGTTCATCAACATCTGATGGAAAGCCTGCTTTGACGAGTCCGAGCATCGGTATCTCGGAAAATGATTTCAGAGGAGTGAGACGACCTAAATAATCTTTACTGACAATACCTGCATCGATAAATTTCTCAACCAGACGAGCAACTGCATTTTTAGATTTGAAATCAAAAATTTTCAACATCTCAGTATAAGTCGGCATACGTTTTTCATTCTTGTAGAAATCTATCAGTTTTTGTTTTTGGTTTTCTTGCATATATCTATTGTATCCTATTTTAATGAAACATTAAACTAAGACTACTAAAGATAGAATACCGTCCATTGTTTTGCATCATCTTGCGACGAAGCAATTTATGCTCGTGAGCCTCTTTCTTATAAGATTCCCCTCGAAGGATTTTGAGGTCGATCTTCTTGTTTATCTCTTGTAATTCTCTCTCGATTATTTTTCTAAATTGTTCTTTGCTCATATATTTTATAATATATTAATAATAATTGTCTTAATATATTATAAGTGAACGAGCGTTCACAGTCAAGAAAATATCTGTGGATAACTATAAATAAATAAAAACCTCAGACGAGGTTTTTATTTATTAAGCTATTGTATATAGTCCAGTTTTATTTTTCTTGAAATATTTTACGTTTTGGAGATTTACCAATATAGTATTTTTCTTTAGATAACGTTCTTTCATAACTTGTTCAACAATATCTTCTTTTGACATAGGACCGTTTTTCTTTAGAAATTCGATGATGACATCGCGGACGACACCACTCTTGTAACCCCATTCAGACAAAGCATATATGCCACGTCCAACTAATACGAAACGTTTATCTTTTATAAGTTCATTATGACAAGTCGCAGTATGACAATTTTTATCGAAAGTACTTGCAACAGCACGAGCTACTTCACGAAAATGCATTGGAGAACCATGTTTACGCATTATAAGAAAAGCATAATCTTTTACTCCACGAGTTTTGATACTTGAAGATGTCGCTCTACCCCATTCACCTAAAGCGTTTTTATTTATTTTCTTAGAAATACCCAACCATCGACGAGCGATCTCTTCACTTCTGTATTGTTCTGAGAGATGTTTTACATCGTCTAGGAACTTTGCGACAATTTCATTTTCTGTTAACAATTCTTCGTCAGAAATATTTTGGTATAACTTTTGTAGTGAAGCATGGATAGTTTTTGTTATCTCTCCATCGACAGACCAACGAGTTTTGAATTCATCGTCTTCTTTGTGTTTAGTAAATTCATCTCCGAGTGTTAGATAAAGATGGATATGATTTTGAGTTAACTTATCTTTAGATACGTGTTCAAGGAAACTTTGTTCAGAAACAATAGCACCTAATTCATGAATTAATTTTTTTAATTCATCAAAAACAGGTTTGTCTTCTTTGAAAGCATTTGATTTACGTATGAGTCCTAGTGCTGCATTTTCTATTTGACGAACACGCTCACGAGTGATACCGTACTTTTTACCTATCTCTTCTAGAGTTTTTCTTTTTGCATCTTCTGTTATGCCGAAGCGATTTGTTATCACTTCAAAAGCACGATCAGGTAAATGAGAGAGTATTCTTTTGCTAACTTGCTTAGGTTTAAATGTGATTGTGTTTGACATTGGTTTTTAAATTACTTACTAATTTATACTAATTAACTTTTATATTTATATCATTCTATGTAAATAAAGTCAATAGTTTAGAAAAACTTTTATTTTAGCTTACTTTTTAGAGCCTTTACCTTTTGAACGAGCTGATTCTGTCAAGAACTTTTTGCGTAAACGAACATTTTTAGGTGTAATTTCGAGGTATTCGTCTTCGGCAATTATCTCCAATCCTCTTTCAATAGAAAGTTTATATGATGGTTTAACATTTACAGCTTCATCTGTACCACTGGAACGCATGTTTGAGAGTTGTTTACCTTTAGTTGGATTAACTACCATTTCATCACCTTTTGTGACATTACCTACAACCATACCTTCATAGACTTCATCACCGTGTTCTACGTAAAGAATACCACGTTCTTGCAATGTCCAGAGTGAAAAAGCTACAACTTTACCACCAACCATCGATGTCATAGATCCAACATCACGTTTTTTAATCTCACCAGAGTATTCTTTAAAGCCGATAAAACGAGAAGACAATAAACCTTCACCTTTTGTATCGACGATAAATTGTCCTCTATAACCGAGCAATCCACGAGTTGGTATTTCGATCAACATACGAGTTATACCATCTTTTTCTGACATAGAAGTTATCATACCTTTACGAGCAGTCAACTTTTCGATAACTGATCCTGAAAATTCATTACGGACATCGATCGTCGCTTCTTCGTATGGTTCAACTTTTTGATTGTTTTCTTCTTTGATGATTACGTGTGGTTGAGAAACTTGCAATTCATAACCTTCACGGCGCATATTTTCAAGTAGCACAGCGATGTGTAATTCCCCACGGCCATAAACTAGATAACCTTCTTGCATTTCCTCTTCGTCAGTTCCATCAAAGTTCACTTTCAAACCAACGTTAATTTCTAGTTCTTTTTCTAAACGTTCGCGGATTTGACGACTTGTTACGTATTTACCTTCACGACCAGCAAATGGTGAATCGTTGACGAGGAAATTTAGAGAAATAGTTGGTTCATCGATTGCAATAGATTTTAGTGCTGGTGTTTCTGCAATATCAACTATAGTTTCTCCGATAAAGACATCAGAAATACCTGCAATAATAGCTATGTCTCCTGTATTTAGAATTTCAACTTCTTTTCTTTGTGTCCCATGAAATGTAAACATTTTTGTAATACGAGTAGAACGAGATTTCCCACTGTCGTCTTTTACGATAATAGTAGAACCTGTTTTAATAGAACCAGAATAGACACGAGCGATAGCTAGACGTCCGAGGAAGTTATCATAACCTAGGTTAAAGACTTGAGCTTGAAAAGGTAATTCTTTATTGGTTGAAGCTTCAGGAACTTCGCGTAGAACTAAATCCAAAAGTGGAGATAGGTCGTTAGATTCATCTTCTAGATTAAGCTTAGCGATCCCTTGGCGTCCTATAGCATACACAGTTTTGAAATCTAATTGTTCTTCATTTGCTCCTAATTCCAAGAAAAGTTCTAGCACTTCTTCGTGTACTTTTACTGGATCAGCAGCTGGTTTATCAATTTTATTTATAACAACAATTGGTTTAAGTCCGAGTTCAATCGATTTCTTTAAAACGAAACGAGTTTGAGGCATAGGACCTTCTTGTGCATCTACCAAAAGCAAAACAGAATCGATAGCACGAAGAACACGTTCTACTTCAGAACCGAAATCCGCGTGACCTGGTGTATCCACAATATTTATTTTTGTTCCTTTGTAGTCAACAGAAGTATTTTTAGCATAGATAGTTATACCACGCTCCAATTCAATGGCGTTAGAATCCATACTTACACCTTCTTCTACCATGCCACATTGTTTCATCAAATTGTCAGTTAATGTGGTTTTTCCGTGGTCAACGTGGGCTATGATTGCTATATTTCTAATTTCTTTTGGTTGCATAATTGATATTAAAACATTGTTATTAATAAAAATGTATAAAAATCCTATCGATATAGGATTTTTACCATCATACTATTTTTCTTCTGATCCTTCTTCTTCTTTCTTACCTTTCTTTTCTACTTCAATAGCAGTTATATCACCGAGCATTGATTCTTTTTCTTCTTTTGCTGCTACTACTAGAGCTACAACTTCATGACCGTCTGTGATCATACTGACTCCAGAAGGAAGTTTGATATCAGAAACGTGAATTTGGTCTTCGAGTGTAACGAGAGCTGAGATATCTACTTGTATATTATGAGGCAAGTCTTTTGGAAGAGCTTCAATTTCTACTTCGTGTAAGACTTTTACGAGAGTTCCCAAGCCATCTTTTTCTGCTTGCGATACACCAGTAAATTCTAATGGAACACTAACTTCGACTTTCTTGTTCATATCTACTGCCAAGAAATCTACGTGCACTGCATGACCTCGTATTGGGTCTGCTTGTACATCGTGTATCAAACATGATGTAACCTTTCCATCTAATTCAAGTTCTATTGTACTTGACTCACCTGCTAATTTGAATAATTTTGCGAAGGCGACACTAGGGACGGAAATTGAAGTATTTTCAACTTTCGCGCCATAGATAACTGCCGGGACCATACCGTTATTTCGTATAGTTTTAAGCACATCTGTCTTACTTCGCTTTGTTGCTGTTAATTTTTGCATGGACTTACCATAGCATGGAAATTATAAAATTACAATAGTATTTTTTAAAAATGACGCAAGGCCAAAGTAAAAAGTTTCAAAGTACTCTTCTAAGTTTTTAAGTATAAAGTTCCAAGTTACTTGCGAAGGGAGAAAACAAACCTGCTGTAACTAAGGTACTTGCTGTCTGGTTCGCCATAATTGTGGCTCAGGTAGAGTTCAGAATCGCTGTGGCTCACACTGAACAAAAACGGGTTACCATCACGGTCAGCGATTGAATTCATAGCTATGACTAAATAGTCGCCGTTGGGTTGGTCAGTATACGACAAGCGAATCTCCGGTCCAACTTGTGGAGGACACAGATCAAGGCCGAGTTCGTTTGCTTTATTGTATATCTCTTGTAATGTTGCACCATTTGGAAATCCGAGCGAAGCAACTGAAAAGGAAACGAGATTTATATTTTCGTTATTTTTTAAAGTCTCGACTTTACTTAATAAATCCTTAGTATAATCAGTAATTTGCATGCCTTTATCTGTTATCTCTTTAGTATATTGCTCGGGTTTTTTAGTTGAGAGTTCAATAGTCTTTCTAAATATTTTATTATCTGGGAATGATTCGTATAAATGATTTATATTTTCTGGGATTTGTTTGGCGATGGTTGGAGTCCATGCTCCGATGTAGGCTTTAGTGTTTTCATTTATTTCGGATATATTTGTTGCTATTTCTTCTTTTGTGCACTCAAAAATAACTAAGGCATCTTCATTTTTGTCTCTTGTTGAAAGTATTTCCTGTATTCTAGGATCGGTATCGTATCCAAAACTTTCAATTTTATTTTCGGTTTGATATAGGAAAATTAATTCTTTTTTATTAAGTTCTTTATTTTCTTTAACCTTCTCATCAATGATAGTGAGTTGTTTCATATCATTACTTTTCTTTTTGTAAGAGTCGGCCTCACTACCAAATTCAACGAGTTTTGTGTCGAGTGTTTCTTGCATAATTGGCTCGATGTTTTGATGTGGTAAAACACCACGGACTTCACCGATTTTGTTAGTTCCATTCATACGGATAGCCAGGCGTGGTTGTGTGGGTTCACCATTTGCATTCTTTGTATAATAAACGTAGAAGTCGCCTTGTTTGATTTGAGTTTCAGCTGTAGATTTACCTGCTGTACACCAACCAGTGCCGCGACCTTCGAGTGACTCAAAGAGTTTTGACGCATCACTATTATTACCTTGATTGTATTTAGTCCATTCGCCTTCTATTTGCTCGCGGTTTTCCATGGATTGCTCCATAGATTTTTGGATTAGTTCGGCGTACAGACTTGGGAACTTTTTAGAGAAAGCTTCTTTTATTTCTTCATCTTTTAGGGTTTTATTATCCTCTTTTACTTTTTCGTATAAGTCAGCTATTTGTGCAAGAGGTTCGCGGTAAATATCTGGGAAAGGGGCGACAGTAGTGTCTGTACGTTTCTTGAATTCACCGCGTTCTTTATCGAATTGAGATAGTTTGGTTATGTTTTTCCAAACATAGTATTTAAACCATGTAGGATAAACAGCATCTTCGGAAGTTAAATAGTTCATCCAAGAATCCAAAGATGCTTTTTGATCAGCAATAGATATTTCTATCATTTGGTCACGGACACTTTGTGGTATCTCGTCTACTTGTTCACCACGTTCTCGAGCTATTTTCTTTTGGAGCTCAAAATAACTTTCTGGGAAGTTTTCTTTTTTGATTATTAGTTTATCGTAGATTTTGTCTCGATAGACTTCCAAGTTTCTTTTTCTAATACTTTCATCTTCATTTAGAAAGACATTTTCAAGTCTATCCATATAGCTTTCTATTCTGTCAGTTGGGTTGTCTTTGATTTTTTCTCCATCTCTTTCATTGCGTATAACAGCGTTTTTAACTTCAGGAGAGGTTTGAAGTTCTGGGTTTTTGAGGTGTAAGGGGTGTTTATTAAAGGATTCCATATTATCAGTTTAGCATTTAAAAAAATTATTATAAATATATTTACGACGCGTGGTTTGTATCAGGTTTTTCGCGAACTATATGCTCGCGGATGTATTCTACAGTCGAGCCGACTTTTTTACCAGGGTTAAAGATATTGTTAGCGTCGAAAAGATTTTTAGTTTGTTTAAATAAATCAAATATTTTTGGTCCGTACATTTGTTCCAGAAATGCTGAACGGATTATGCCGTCATTGTGCTCGCCTGTTGTCGAACCTTTATAAGACAAAACGAGGTCATAGACTTTTTTAGATAATTCTAAAATGATGTCGCGGGTTTCATCTTTTTTGAAATCCATAAGTGGAATAATGTGGAAGTTACCATTCCCAGCGTGGCCTGCGATAGTGTATGTAATTGGATATTCATTTAAAATTTTATTTAATTTCGGCAAGAATTCTGGTAGGAATTCTGGGCGCACTATTATATCGTCGATAAATGGTGCTGTGTGTAGTTCCTTTACGTGTTTACGCAACAATGCGAAACTATCACGACGAATACTCCAATACTTTTCAGACTCGGCTTGTGATTTGGTTATTCTCATTTTGAAACCAAAATTTTTAATATCTGCAATTAAGGCACGTGCTTTGTCGTTTATTTCTTTTTCATTATCACCAGCAAATTCGATAAGTAATATGAGTTTCGGTATCCCCGAACGTGTCATCATAAAGACTTCTGGCCAAAATGCCCACATGAATTTAATCATCCCCCATAGACCTTTATTTTTTAAGAAATCAGGAAAGAATTTAATAGCCAACTTCATTGTTGCATCATCGTATGATTCTAAACTCTCAGGATGATGTGGCAATATGCTGTCCACCAAACTACCTAATTTTTCTATATCTTTCATAAAAACAACAACTAATTTTGAAACCTTTTTTGTTTCTACTAAATGAAGTATTATTTTTGTAACTATTCCGAGTGTACCTTGAGACCCAACTATAACTTTTGTTAAATCAAAAATCTCGGTTTTTTCATCCCAAACATTCCACAAATAATAACCTGCAGAATTTTTACTTACATTTGGTTTTGCATTTTTTATATCTTCTTTATTGTCATTTATTATTTTAAAAATATCTTTATATATATCTCCTTCAAAATCCCCTTGAGCGATTTTTGCATACAGTTCCTTTTTTGTAAGTGGACAGACTTTATATACGCGCCCATCGGCAAATACAACTTCTAATTCTTTTATATAATCCTCTGTCTTACCATAATTTAATGTTTTTTCACCAGCAGAATTGTTCCCTATCATTCCTCCGATAGCATTTATACTTTTACTGGCTGTATAACAAGGTAATAAAAGTTTTTTTTCTAAAGTCGCTTTTTCAAAATCACGATAGAAACAACCAGGTAGTACAGTAGCAGAACCCGATATCTCAACTTCGTGAGAATTTGGATATTTAGGTAAAATGTTGAATTTATTTACGACTTCTACTTTCTCGATACTATTCATAAATCGAGTAAAGTCCATAATGATTGACTCGCCTATTGCGCCACCTGACATACAAGTCCCCGCAGCGCGTGGTGTGATAGACAGTTTGTTACCCTTTGTATTTTCTTCATTTATGTATTTAACTAGATTACACACATCGTTTGCATCTTTTGGAAAAACAACGATGAGTGGTTTTATCTCGAGCACACTTGCATCACGAGAATACTTTGTCAGTGTTTCCTCACTATCCTCTATATCACCCTTCCAAAATTTTTGTATGTCTTGTTTTAAATTCATTTTATTTTTTGTAATTTCTTAATCTATTTTATTAAAAAGTTTCAATCTACTTTCTACCACGCTCTCTATAGCACTCACAGCACCTTGTAAAAGTTTACTCGGATTTATTTCTTCACCACTTTCTTCGAGACTTTTTTCCAATGCTTGTTTATAAGCGAGCCTTATCTCGCTGTTTATATGGACGACACTTACTCCAGCATTTATCGCATTAGTAAAGTCTTCGTCGCGTAAACCAGAACCACCATGAAGCACTAAAGGGATTTTTACAATATCTTTTATTTCTTTTGTTCTCTGTTCATCTATATGAGGCTTACCACTTTTTATAAGACCATGAACAGAACCTATAGATGCAGCGAGAATATCAATATTCGTTTCATCAACAAATTTCTTTGCTTCAGTCGGTGTTGTTAGTATGCCTGCTCCTTCTGGAACAGAATCTTTGATATTTGATCCAGAACCGATATAACCAAGCTCCCCTTCGACTAATACATCGTGACCTGTTTGCTTAAAAAACTCTTTTGCATAACCTACGCATTTTTTAGAAAGTTCTACATTTTCTTCGTAAGGCAATTTCGCTCCGTCAATTATAACCATATCAAAACCTGCATCGATACACTTTTTAACAGATTCGAAACTTGCATGATGATCAGCGTTTAAATAAATCGGAAAGTTATCACGCTCGCGAATTGCTTTAACTAAAGACACAACCTCTTCTGTTCCAACAAAATTTTCTTCACCTTCTGATACACCAATGATAACTGGAACTTGCAATTTCTTTGCTGCATTATAAATACCATGCAAAGCCTCTAAATTTGAAATATTGAAATGTCCTATCGCCACACCTTTCTCTTCTGCTTCTTTTATTATTTCACGTAAAGTTTTCATTATTATCATTTTATTATCTTTATATTCCAAAAGTATATCATATTATGATATACTGTGCATATGAATGAACAAATAGATTTTTTAGCAATCGGTGACATAGTTACAGAACCATTTATTAAAATTAAAGATGCTGAAGCCTATTGTGATATGGATGGCGAGCATTGCAAACTGGCCTTTCGTTTTGGAGACAAAGTTCCTTTTGAAAGTGCCGAAGTCTGTAAGGCCGTCGGCAATAGCGCCAACGCAGCTGTTTCCGCTAGTCGTTTAGGAGTCAAAGCTCAACTTATGACTTATGTTGGAAACGACCAAGTTGGTAGAGAAAACATAGAAGAATTAAAGAAAAACAATGTCGGTACGGACTTCGTGACCACTGTCGATGGTATGCCTTCTAACTATCACTATGTACTTTGGTATGGTCATGATAGAACAATCCTTGTGAAGCATACAGAATTCCCTTACTCTTTTCCTGTGGATATGCCAGAACCAAAGTGGATGTATCTTTCATCACTTGCGACTAACTCTACAAACTATCATTTAGAAATCGGTAAATACTTAAGTGCTCATCCAAATGTGAAGCTCGCTTTTCAACCTGGGACATTCCAGATGAAGCTCGGCGTCCAAACTCTAAAAGATATCTACGATCATACAGAGATATTTTTCTGTAACTACGAAGAAGCACAACGCATATTAGCAAATGAAGAAAAAGATAAAGTTAAACTGATGCAAGGTTTGCGTGAACTAGGTCCAAAAATCATCGTTATGACCGATGGTTTAAAAGGCGCATATACTTATGATGGAACAGATGCATTCTTTATGCCTGTTTATCCTCATACACCGATCGAGAGTACTGGTGCAGGTGATGCTTTTGCATCGACTTTTACAACAGCAATCATGCTCGGTAAAACTCCAGATGAAGCACTCTCATGGTCACCTATCAACTCTATGAGTGTTGTCCAACAAGTCGGCGCGCAAAAAGGACTTTTATTCCGAGAGCAATTAGAAGAGTATCTAGCCAAAGCACCAAGTGATTATAAAGCAGTGAAAATAAATTAGTTGTTTTTATTATTAAATTAATTATTAAAATATACGCATAGCGTAAAAATATATGGTAACAGCAAACAGTGTTTTAATGAGTGAGGCAAGAGAAAATTTAAAAGGAAGATGGAGACTGGCAATTAATGGTGCGTTCTTTTTAGCTGGAATTTCAATAGTATTAAATTTTTTGAGTAATATTCCATATATAGGTTTTTTATTTAGTATTATTTTATTTATTATTAACGGTTTTTTGTATATAGGAACAGCTAGTTTCTTTTTAAAATTTTCTAAAAAAGAAGATGTGAAAGTTTCAGAAATTTATCTTGGATACAAAGTGTATGATAATTATTTACATGGTCTTA
>JAYTNB010000029.1:0-6141 GCA_043748495.1 bacterium
AAGAGGGAAGCCAACTTCAAGATAAGGAATCGTTTGAGAAACCTAAGAGATGATTAGGTTGATAGGCACTAGGTGTAAATACAGTAATGTATCAGCCGAGGTGTACTAATCGTTCGATTCCTATTAGGAAATGTGGAAATCAATTTATATTATCATGTTACTTGCCCGACAATTTATTGTTTAGGGTCCAGCATTCAGTTTTCAGATATTATGCGAGCCCAATTTGTGGTATAATATTTGAAAACTTTATATTGAATTTTTTGTTCTGGTGATTTGGCATTGGTGTCACACCCGATCACATTCCGAACTCGGAAGTTAAGCCCAGTTGCGTCGATGATACTTATTTTATAGGGAAAGTAGATTGTCGCCAGAACAAAGAATTTAATTTAATTAAAATAAAAAACTGCTACATTTTTGTAGCAGTTTTTTATTGTGCTATAATTAATACTATGTTGAAAAAAAAGAACGAAAAAGGATTTACCCACCAAAAAATTCGTAATTTTTCAGACGGGTTTACTTTAATAGAACTATTGGTTGTCGTGGCCATAATTAGTTTACTTTCTTCTGTTGTTTTAGCATCTTTAAATTCAGCTCGAACTAAAGCTAAAAATGCAGCAGTTACAGCGTCTTTTTCTCAAATAAATAGAGCTGTCCAGATGGACTACAACGACAACGGGAATTATGCCCCAGATACAGGACCCGGCCAAGCTCCAAGATTTGTACCAGCGTATTTAAAAACTTTTGATGCAAGTTATTATTGTACTGGATGTCAGTATGATTATAATAATTGGCCAGCAGGAGTGGGAAATTCTACTGGAACATGTGTCTTTATCGAAATATATACAACATCCAGAAAACACGCTATCGATATTTCGGGGTGTCCTAGTAACGTCGATTCTTAACTAAAGGATATTTTTGAGTCTACTTTATATTAAAGCAGATTTTTGGTATAGTATACTCATATGTCATGGGCTGTTAAAAGACAATTTATTTATTTTTTTATATTTATCCTTTTTGTAACAGGAGTGTCCATTTTTGTATTTAGAGATATTATTTTTCGTAATCCAACTTGTTATGACAAGAAACAAAATGGTCAAGAACGTGGGATAGACTGTGGTGGTCAATGTTCACTTATTTGCAAAGCTGATATAAAAGAACCTGTTGTTTTATGGAGTCGTGCTTTTCCTATAACTTCCAATCTATACAACTTGGCCGCTCGCATAGAAAATAGAAATACCAATGGCGCTGTTAAGCAAGCAAAATATGTATTCAAAGCATACGACAAAGACAATAACTTATTAGGAGAAAGAGTTGGTACAACTTATATTCCACCAGGACAACCATACCTTGTTTTTGAACCACAATTCGAAGTTGGAACTGCTATTATTAGATCTGTTTCTTTTTCATTTGACGAAAATTTAATTTGGGAAGTAAAAAAAGACACCATTAGTTCTTTACCTATTGAAGTTCGCAACATGATTCTCAGTGAGGAAAATATCGGTCCTGTTTTAAGTGCTGATATAATAAATGATTCAGTTTATGATCTAGACCAATTCAACGTTGTAGGGATGGTTTATGATAAAGATAGCAATGTGATAAATGTTTCTCGTACTCGTAAGAGTAAATTAGAAAGTAGTAAAACTACAAAAGTTAACTTTACATGGCCTAGTCCTTTTACTATAGTGCCAGTGACTAAACAAGTTGAAATACAGATTAATCCTTTTTTAGTTTCATTTTAGTTTATGAAGATAAATTTACCGCAGATTGATTGGATAATGTTTTTTTGTCTTTTGCCGATTCTCGGAGTTGGTTTACTAACTATGACATCATTTGTTTCGGATGATTCTCTTTTTAGACACCAATTAATTTGGATTATTTTTTCTATCAGTATTTTCTTTATTTTTTCTTATATAGATTTTCGATTTCTCAAAAGAACCGATATTTTAATAGGTCTTTTTATGATTTTTTCTATAATGTTGTTATTGTTACCAATTTTTGGTAGTAAAATCAATGGAGCACAAAGTTGGTTTTCTTTTGGTTTCTTTTCTTTTCAACCATCTGATTTAATGAAATTAGTTGTTGTTCTCATGTTTGCTAAATACTTATCCAGACGCCATATTGAAATCGGGAATTTTAAACATATTTTTATTACTGGTCTATATGCCCTCGTTCCATTTTTATTGATCGCAATTCAACCTGATTTCGGAAGTGCTATGGTTATTTTATTTATTTGGGTTGGGATGATAATTGTTTCTGGAATTTCAAAAAAACATTTATTATTAGTTTTCGGGTTGGCTTGTTTTAGCTTTGGCTTGCTTTGGTTTCTCGTTTTTAAACCTTATCAAAAAGATAGAATTTTAAATTTCATCGACCCTTTGTCGAGTATCAAAGGTTCTGGGTACAATGTATACCAATCAACAATTGCTTTCGGTAGTGGTCAATTACTAGGCAAGGGAGTGGGTTTCGGAACTCAGTCTCGACTTAAATTTCTACCCGAGTATCAAACAGACTTTATATTTGCAGCATATGCAGAAGAGTGGGGTTTCGTAGGTGTTATAACATTGTTTTTATTGTATATTTTGGTTGTGTGGCGTATCTTACTAAATGCTTTACTTGGTGCGAGTAATTTTGAAATACTTTTCGGGATAGGTATCGCTATATATTTCATGACGCATATTATTGTAAATATAGGAATGAATATGGGTGTCATGCCAGTTACTGGGATTACGCTACCTTTTATGAGTTATGGTGGGTCTCATATCCTAACTGAATTCATCGCTCTAGGTATCCTCATGGGTATGCGTCGTTATAGTCGAGTGGCTCATCGAGACGATATGCGTAATGAATTCCTCGGTATCTAGTTTTTAAATATAATATGACACAAGTAATAAATGGAAGGAAAATTAAAAATGAGATGTTGCAAGACATAAAGGAAAAAGTTCAAAAGTTAGATTTTGTGCCTATTTTTTGCGACATACTAGTTGGGGACGATCCTTCTTCTTTGCAATATGTCCAAATGAAAGCCAAAACTGCTGAGTCAGTCGGTATCAAATTTCGTGAAGCTTTTTTTAAAGCAGAATCAACAACAGAGGAGGTTATAAATGCAATCGAAAACTTGAATAAAGTTCCACACATGTGTGGCATCATAGTTCAACTCCCATTACCTAGTCATATAGATAAAGAAAGAGTTTTAAATTCTGTCGATGTCGAACTCGATGTGGATTGTTTAAATATTAAAAACAGTACCAATTTTTATAATGGGGAAGCACTTCATGGTTTCCCAACGGCACTTGCATGTATGAAAGTATTTGATTATGCAATAGAGAAATTGGAAATTCCTCTTCAAGACGTGGCAAGTAAAAAAATTGTTGTTTTAGGTCAAGGTGTTCTCGTCGGTCGTCCTGTTACTCATCTATTAAGGGAACGCGGATTAACTGTTGATGTGATTGATAGTCAGACAGAAAATAAAATTAGTTTAATAAAAGAAGCCGACGTGTTGATTTCTGCAATAGGTCAAGGAAAGTATATTACAGGATCTATGATAAAAGAAGGCGTCGTGATAATTGATGCAGGGACTTCTGAAGAAAACAGTTCTATTGTTGGAGATGTTGATTTCGACTCAGTCTCGAATATCGCTTCATGTATCTCGCCGGTTCCAGGCGGTGTTGGTCCTATTACTGTGGCTACTTTAATCCAAAATGTATTACTAGTAGCAGAGAGAAAATCTAATGTTAAAAACAAAGATTAAACGATAAATCTATGATTTGTCGTTATTTGGCCACGTGATGTCAACTAAAAAATGCCTTGCTTTTTTGGTCTAAAAGCTATAAAATAGCACCATTATGGTAAAAACAAGAATTATAGCTTTATTAATTTTATTGGCTGGTTTCGGTATTGGTTTTTTTGTCTATAAGTCAGAAATGGCACATAGATTAATGGATAAGACTGTTGCACCAACAGGTGTTGCAAAGTATCCATTCAAATTAGGTCTCGATCTTTCTGGGGGAACACACCTTGTTTATAAGGCTGATTTAGCACAAGTTGATAAAACACAAACAGAAGAAGCGATGAATTCATTGCGTGATGTTATAGAGAGACGTATCAATGTTTTCGGTGTTTCAGAGCCTGTTGTGACGGTTATTCGTGGGGGACTCGCTGACAACGGCGAAGAAAGACTCGGTATAGATCTACCTGGAGTAACAGATGTTAAAAAGGCAATAGAAATGATCGGTCAGACTCCAACTTTAGAATTCAAAACAGAAAATTCAGACAAGAATGCAGTTCAAACTGCAACAGTTGATGCAAGTGGAAAAGTTGTTTTAAATATGGATGCTAATTATATTCCAACTGAACTTACTGGTCGCTATTTAGATAGGGCTATCGTTGAATTCGATCCAACCACTGGTGAGCCTGTTGTGTCTTTGCAATTTGATAAAGAAGGTTCTGATTTGTTTCAGAAAATTACAAAAGAAAATGTTGGCAAGACTGTTGCTATATTCTTAGATGGAAATATAATATCATCTCCTGTTGTAAATGAAGCCATTAGTGGCGGTAAAGCTCAAATTTCTGGTAACTTTAAACCGCAAGAAGCAAAAGATTTAGTCCAACGTTTAAATTCTGGTGCATTACCTGTTCCTATATCTTTAGTTTCAACACAAACTATCGGTGCGAGTTTAGGCGACGAAGCAACTCATGCTGGAGTCAAGGCTGCAATCATAGGATTTCTGGCTATCGCGCTATTCCTCATTGTCTGGTATAGACTTCCTGGTTTCATAGCTGTACTTTCTCTTTCTATTTATACAGCCACAATGCTCGCTTTGTTTAAAGTTGTTCCTGTGACGCTCACAGCAGCTGGTATCGCAGGTTTCGTTATATCGCTTGGTATCGCTGTTGACGCCAATGTTCTTATTTTTGAAAGAATAAAAGAAGAATTACGTAACGGTAAAAATGCTGCAGAGGCAATACATAATGGTTTCAAAAGAGCATGGTTTTCTGTTCGTGATTCTAACTTCTCAAGTTTAATTACGGGTGTCCTTTTGTTTTGGTTCGGGACAGCTCTTATAAAAGGTTTCGCTCTCGTTTTCATGATAGGAGTAATAGTGTCTATGGTTTCAGCTGTATCTATAACTCGTATATTTTTGTATACACTAAATATCAAAAATAATTCAAAGGTCATTTCATTTTTATTCGGGTCAGGTCTAAGTAGTGCTCGCGCACAAAAATAATATATGTTTATAATAAAACACAAAAAAATATTTGTTCTAATCTCAGTTTTTCTAGTTATATTTTCAATTGCTGCTATATCTTTCTCAGGTCTTAAACTAGGTATCGATTTCAAGGGTGGTTCAAGTACTGAAATTATTTTTAGTAATGAGCTTCCAGATAAACAAGTTTTACAAAAATCTATCAGTAATATAGGTTTAGGAGAAGCTTTAATCGTCCAAACAGGGGATAATGGTTACTCTATAAAGACTCGGGCTTTAACAGAATCAGAACATGAATCATTGCTTGCGTTATTTGGTGCTGATGCTACAGAAAAAAGCTTTTCTTCAATTGGTCCATCTGTCGGAGCAGAGCTCGCTCGTAAATCTATAATCCTATTTGTACTAGTTTCATTTGGTATTGTATTCTTCATTGCTTTTTCTTTCCGTAAAGTTTCAAAACCAGTTTCATCTTGGAAATATGGTTTTATCGCTATTACAACTTTGATTCACGATATAATCATCCCTGTTGGAATCTTTTCAGTTATTAGTTATTTCTATGGACATGAAGTCGATACTTTATTTGTTGTAGCTATCCTTACTATCCTAGGACTTTCTGTTTCAGACACTATTGTTGTATTTGACCGTATCCGTGAAAACATTCGTTCCGGTATTTATAAAACTTTTGAAGAAACAGTTGGTAATAGTATAAAACAAGTTTATATTCGTTCTATTGCAACTTCATCTACGGTTATTATTGTTCTTTTGGCTCTCGTTATCTTTGGTCCAAAAAGTACAAAAATATTTGCTTTAATGCTAACCGCCGGGATGTTCTTTGGAACATATTCATCCATATTTCTGGCTTCACCGCTTCTGGTCATGTCAAAAAATTGGTCTGAAAATAAATAATTTTTCAAAAAAACCACAGGTCAATCTTGTG
>JAYTNB010000030.1:0-6664 GCA_043748495.1 bacterium
AAAATGGTAGAATAGATTTATGAAAGCAATAATTTGTACAAAGTATGGACCACCGGAGGTTTTAGAAATTCATGAAGTAGATAAACCTACTCTAAAAAATAATGAAATTCTAGTTAAAATAATGAGTACTACTGTAAACTCTGGCGATGTTCGAGTCAGAGCACTTCGGGTCGAAGGATTTATGAAAATAGTCATGCGACTGGTACTAGGTTTTTCAAAGCCAAGAAAACCAATCTTGGGAACTGTTTTTGCGGGAATTGTAGAGAGCGCCGGCAACAAAGTAAATCATTTTAAAATTGGTGATCGTGTCTTTGGTGCAACTGGCTTCAAATTTGGTACATACGCAGAATATATTGCAGTTGGTGAAAAAAGTGCGGTTGTAATGATGCCTCGCAATGCCTCATTTGATGAGGCTGCTAGCATTGTTTTTGGTGGACAGACTGCACTCTATTTTCTAGAAAAGGCGGGGATCAGTAAAAGAGTGGGGCTAAAGATTTTAATCATCGGGGGCACTGGAGCGGTAGGAAGTGCGGCTATACAAATAGCAAAATATCATGGAGCAGAAATCACAACAGTCTGTAGCTCTGATGGACTTCCTTTGGCGCGTACTCTGGGCGCTACACATACTATACTTTATGATAAGGAAGATTTTACCAAACAAACCAACACGTTTGATATTATATTTGATGCTGTCGGTAAAACTTCTAAAAAGAAGTGTGCCAATCTTTTAAATGACAATGGTGTCTATATAACTGTCGAAGGATTTGATGTTGCCTCTGACAGTAAAGAACAATTGGAACAACTGGGGAGACTATATGAGAGTGGCATATATCAAGCAGTAATCGACAGGACATTTACCATGAACGAAGTTGTGGAAGCTCACCGATATGTTGATACTGGTAGAAAAAAAGGAAATGTAGTTCTGCAAATTTCAAACTAATATACAAGCAAATAAACGTATGAACATATATATAATCTCCAGAAGCCTTGCTTCTGGAGATTTTTATATAACCTTTATTTCTTCAAAAAAGTTTTGGAACATCTTCAGAACACGACGAGCTTCTATTTGAGAAAGAGGATATTCGGAACCATCATGAGCAATTTTATTTCTTATTATATGAGCATCCCAGACATCTTGGATATATCTATAACCACTTTCACGCGCTCCCTCTAAAAGATCAGCGACAGTTCCCCCACTTAGACCACGCTCTCTTAATGCGTCTTCTAAAATAGCATCGGATTCCATAATAGCTACACGCCAATCAGATTCATTTGGACTTTGCATTAATGTGAGGATATATTTCCAACGAGGATTATCATTACGATTTCTTTCTTGTTTTTTATGTAATGCTTCTTTTATTTCATGATCTATTTCATGATCTTCGTGGATCTGAATCTCAATCATACGTACAAGGGAAAAAATAATAATCCCGATAAAAAAAATAGAAAGCATTATCGATATCAAACTCAATACATCCCAAGTACGTCCATTTGAAACAAATCCAAATGTTTCAGTACCGAATTCATAAATCTTTGAAAAAGCATATTCGATATTAAAATATGTTGGTTCAAAAGATGTTGAAGATTCCATAATAGTATTATACTAACTTTTCAAAATCTTTTCCAATAGTAAACATGTTTTCTTCACAGAAATGAGATGCCATGATGTGTAGACCCAGTGGCAATCCTGTAGATGTCACTCCTGATGGTACTGACAAAGCTGGAATCCCTGCTATGTTTGAAGGTACAGTAAATATATCTGACATATACATAGATAGAGGATCGTCGATTTTTTCTCCGAATTTGAATGGCGGAAATGGAGTTGTTGGAGTTATAATCGCATCAACATCAGCAAAAACATCTAATAGTTCTTTTTTTATTGCTTCACGTACATTGCAGGCTTTATTGTAGTACGCATCATAATAACCATGAGATAATATGTATGTCCCTAAAAGGATGCGTCGACGAGCTTCTTTGCCCAATCCTTCCCCCCTTGTTTTAGCATAAACATCAAATAGATTATCAGCCTCTTTTGAAAAACCATAACGGATACCGTCAAAGCGAGATAAATTAGTTGAGAGTTCTGCTGGTTGAATAATATAGTAAACAGCTAGAGAATACTTAATAAGTGGCAAAGAAATGTCAACTAATTCGTAACCTGCTTTTTCTAATTTAGCACAACTTTCTTTGAAATTTTCGAGGACTTCTTTATCTATTCCGTCTCCAGTTAAGAATGAATTTGGTATACCTAAACGCTTCTTTAGAGGAGAACTTTTGCGTTCTTCTTTGGGAATTGAAGTACTATCATTTTTATCGTAATCACAAATAGCATTATAGAGTATCTCTGTGTCTGCTACGTTTTTGCCGATTGGACCAACTTGATCAAAGGAACTGGCCATAGCAACAATCCCAAATCGAGAAACATTGCCATAAGTTGGCTTCATACCAACAACCCCACAAAAAGACGCTGGTTGGCGAACTGAACCGCCTGTGTCGCTACCTAGGGCAACGAGAGCCCCATCCATAGCGACAGTTGCAACAGCACCACCTGAAGTACCACCTGGCACATACAGCTCGTTTACAGGATTACGAGTTATACCATAGAAACTTGTTTCAGTTGAACTACCCATAGCAAATTCATCCATATTTGAACGACCCATTATAATAGCTCCTTGATTTTTTAATTGTTTTGTAATTCCTGAATCGTAACTTGCTTTATAATTCTCTAGCATCTTTGAACCAGCTGAAGCGATGTGTCCAGTAACTAACATATTGTCTTTTAGTGACACAGGAATACCAGTCATCAGAGTGGCTGTACCATCGGCAAACATACTTTCTGCTTTTTGAATCTGAACAGCTAAATCAGAAAAAACTTCAACATAAGCATTTATACTTGGATTTTTTTCTTTTATAACAGAGAGATACGCATCAACTAACTCTGTTACAGTAAAGTCACCATTCTTCAATGATTCGTGTGCTTTATGAATAGTTAAATTTCTTAGATCAATCATATTAATTATAGAATTTGTTTCACTTTTAAATAATTTCCATCAGAATGCGGCATATTTTCTACGATACTTTTGGTATATGAATTAGGAACATTGGTTACAATGTCTTCACGCATGACGTTTTTTAATAAATAATTATTTTGTATATCAGAATTAGAAATCTCTTGGATTTGTCCTACATAAGACAAAATAGAATCGAAATTTTCCCCTATTTCTTGCATTTCTTCTTCGCTCATGTCTAAACGAACCATTTTAGCTAAATTCTTTATATCTGTTAGTTGCATAATACAAGATTACCATATTTATAGATTTTAATAAATACCATTTAAAACAAAGCTATAAATTCCTTTTCCGTCAAAACTTTAACTTTTAATTTAACTGCGTCTTTGTATTTACTACCTGGATTGTCCCCTACTATTATAAAACTAGTTTTAGTGGACACAGACGATGACACCTTTCCACCGTTTTCTTCTATCTCGTTACGAATCTGCTCTCTGGACATAGATCCTAAAGTTCCGGTTATAACAAAAGTCTGACCAGATAACTTGGAACTGTTATTTTTATTTTTTATAATCTCAACTCCGTTTTTAAATAATTTATTTATAAAAATCAAGTTTTCTTTTTTAGATAAAAAATTAAATATACTTTTAGAAACAACTGGACCTATATTTTCTATACTATCTATGTCATCTTTTTTAGCATTTATTATTTTATCAAAAGTATCGAAATAATTACTCAAATCTTTGGCAGTTTGTTCTCCTACATGAATGATACCTAGAGAGTAAATAAAACGCCATAAAGAAACTTTTTTGTGTTTACTAATCGAATCAATAATATTTTTAGCTGACTTGTCGCCGAAACGATCGAGCCCCGACAAGTCACTCTCTTTCAAAAGAAATAGGTCACTTGCATCATTTATCAATTCTTCATCATTTAACCTCTCTAGTATTTTTGGTCCAATTTCATCTATTTCAAATACTTTTACGAAATGCTCCAATGAGCGTGCATTTTTTGCTTTACAATTATCATTCATACAATAAAAAGCGACGCTATTTTCTTTGAAATTTTCTTTTTGTTCTACTGTACTTTTACAAACAGGACATTTTTTCGGCATAGTAAATTTCTTTGAATTCTCTGGACGTAGATTAGTCAGAACTTCTACTACAGCTGGTATGACGTCTCCGGCTTTCATTATGACCACAGTGTCGCCTATTCTGATGTCGAGTCTCTGGATTTGTTCTATGTTGTGCAATGTCGCTTTTGATACCATAGATCCAGCAACCAATACTGGCACAAAATGAGCCAAAGGAGTCAGAACTCCTGTACGTCCAACATGCAAAGTTATATCGATGAGAGTTGTAGTTGCGCGTTCAGCAGCGTATTTATAAGCCACACTATAACGAGGAGCTTTTCCAACAACACCAAGAGAATTCTGGACGTCTAGATCATCAACAGTCACAACAATACCATCAGTTCCAAAAGGCAAATTCGAACGGACCACATTAACATCTTCGATGAACTTGAATATATTTGCCAAGCTTTTAGACCGTTTTTCGTATGTTGTTAATGTTAAACCTAAACTTCTTAAAAATTCATGTTTATGTGAATGCTTATAAATAAAATACTTTTTGGAAATCTTTTCATCTACAATAGCATCCCATGCAAAAAATGATAAATTCCTCTCTTTGACGATAGATGGATCTAACTGACGCAAAGACCCCGCAGCAGCATTGCGAGTATTGGCAAACAGAGCCTTGCCTTCTTTTTCTTGTTTCTTGTTTAAGTTGATCAATACTTTTTTAGGCATCACAACTTCCCCTCGTATCTCTATATTATCTACAAAGTTACCTTTTAATTTAAGAGGTATGGATTTAATCATTTTTAAATTCAGAGTTATATCCTCTCCTGTATAGCCATCACCGCGAGTTGCTCCACGAATAAAAATCCCTTTTTCGTATATCAACGAAACAGCCAGACCATCTAATTTCAATTCGGCAAAATAATTGAAACTCTTGTTAGTTAGTTTCTTAATTTTTACTTCCCAATCTGAAACTTCATCGGTAGAGAAAGCATCGTTGAGAGACAGCATCCGTGATGAATGTTGAACTTTTTTAAAATTATCTAGAGGTTTACCTGCGACTCTGTCTATATCACTATCTTCTAATATGAATTCTGGATATTTTTTTTCTAAATCGTGCAATTCTCTAATTAAAGATTCATAAATATCGTCAGTGACATTTGGATCGTTCTCTACATGATAAGCATAACGCAGTCGTGCGATTTCACTATGTAACTTTTCTATACGTTTTTTTACTTCTTTTATTTCCATATTAAAACACACTAATAATTAACCTTTAGTGTTCTCTCTACTGTACGAGTATTATTTTTATTACATATATTGTAACCTGAGCCACGAATTTCCGTATTAGTAACTGCATCTCCGGCAGCATCGGTTCCAGATGATTTAGCAACAGTTCCACTAAAACAAGGATTACTTCCAGTTTCATCGTCTAATTTAATTGTAAAATAATTACCCGACCGTGAAGCATTTTCTACTCTCATTATAAAATCTTTATTAGAAGTATCTTTACCACAAGTAAATATAAATGAGCCACTATAAGTTGGTGAAAACATATCTATAACGAGGTCCTGATACTCAAGACACTCCACGATAGTATCTGCCATATAGAAAGCTGTTTGTGAATCACGAGCGATAGAAGCCAGAACTATCTGCTTGTATGTCGAATTCGCAAGTCCTATCGCTATGAGCGATATTATACTGATTATTATGACAGTAAACATCAGTGCGTACCCACGATTTATAAAATTGTTTTTCCTGAATTTAGACATATTATTGTTGCCAGTTAGTTAAGCTTGCTTTTAAAATTCTAGACCTAGGTTTATTTCCATTAGACCAGTCTACAGTTACAGTCACGTCTATCTGATTAGTATTACTACTATTTATTGACATAACAACCTTTCTTCTAAAAATACTATTCGAACCTGTCGTACCATAATTATACAAACTACCATTGGTAGCATTTACATCAAAAACAAGTGGTCGACAAGTAGAACCACAGGCAGCGATAGTACGGGAAACATTCTTAACTTCGAAATCACAACCATTGGCAGTAAAACATTTCGAAGAATTATTACCACCATATATTTCTTGAAATTGATACCAACCAGAACCCCGTCCTAGAACTTGTCTTTGGAATGCTGTATCTCTTTCATTTCTAATACCATCAACAGCTTCTTGTAGTAAATAATTAGCAGTGATTTCATTGTTGGCGTATCTGGCGGTAAATAAACTCGAAGCAACTACAGACATAAAAGCAGACAAAGCTATCGTCAATATGAATATCGAAACCATAGTTTCAATCAAAGTAAAACCACTCGAGAATTTATGGGTCTTTTTATCATTAGACAATATTTTGTTTTTAAAATTATTTATATTCATATTATTCATTACTACGCTGAGCAGCCATAGTCTGCACAGAGAATCTGGTCACCTTGCCTTTAATAGTAACAGAACCCGACAAGATCACATAAACACTTGGTGCGACAAAATCATTTCCAGTTCCATTAACAAAGAATTTTACATTATCAACTACAACACTCGAGGATATGATACTCACGCAGTCATTAGAACTAAC
>JAYTNB010000031.1:0-12703 GCA_043748495.1 bacterium
AACAAAAGCTAAAACAACTAAAAAAGTAACAAAAAAAGAAAAAGCAGTAGATACTGAATTCGCTGTAATATTAACTGGTGGTAAACAGTATAAAGTCTCAGTTGGAGATTCTCTAAAGATTGAAAAATTGGATGGGGAATTTGTAGTTGGAGATAAAATTATCCTAGATAAAGTTCTACTTGTTGATAATGGCGTAGATACAACGATAGGCATGCCATATATAAATGGAGCAAAAGTAGAAGCAGAATTTGTAAAACTCGGTAAAGCTAAAACTGTAAACGTAGTTAAATATAAACAAAAAAGTAGATATTTTAAGAAAAACGGCCACAGACAACCATTTACGGAAGTAAAGATTATCTCAATAAAATAAGTTTACACAAAAAAACAAGGTTATGCCTTGTTTTTTTTGTGTATTCGTACTATAATTAATTAAATTTTTTAAACCTTTAAAATTAAATATTTATGGAACCAGAACGATTAATCATTTTTTTAGGATTATTATTTTTTTTTATTTTTGTACTAATAATAATTTTTTCAGTTAAAAAACTACAGAATATATTTTTTGTATCTGTGGTATATTTTGTAGTAACAATACTTCAAATAATAGCAGGTGTAGATAATTATATAATGAAAATTAAAAAATTATTCACATTGCATTTTGAAAAATTAACTTTTTTTAAGATAGCTCAAGCTGTATTTGTATTTTTATTTCTTTCCGTTATGCTTTATTCTTCCTATGAAGAAATTAATGATAATGGTGGAACATTGAATTACAGTATGACAGTAGCCACGGGTATTGTTTTATTTTTATGTGCCTCTGCTTTAGGAGTAGCAATTTCCAACAAGGTAAAAATGTTTATTTGCGTTTTGTTTTTATTTTTTGGATCTAAAGCTCAAGAAGTTGAGAAAAAAGAAAAAACAGAATTCACTGTTGGGGTAATGTTAATTCCTGAATTATCATTGCAAGAAAAAAAAATTGAAGCCGCTATTTTTCCATCAATTGTTGTTGGTATGTTTACAAAAAAAACAAATCAATATATAGGATTTAATATTTTAGACCAAAATCTAGAATATACATTTGACTGGAAATTACAAAAAAATTTCATGTTCTCTGTTTTCCTTTCAAAGAAAATCAAAAGTGACCCAGAGAAACTGATCCACACGCAAAATCCAAACTTTATAAGTTTAGGTTTCGCAAAAGGTTTAAAAACCTTTGAAAAGTCAAGGTTCATCGGAGATATTTCAATTTTTGTCGAAATGAGAAATCATTTCAATCAAGATTGGTATCCCGTGGCTGGATTGATAATCCATCCACAGTACGAACTAAAGTTTAAAAAAAGAAAGAATGCCCCTCCAAATTAACGTTTGAGGGGTATTTTCATGCTTGCTTTTAAATAATATATATAGTATTATACAGATTATGTCACAAGATAGACTTTTTAAATTAGCCTGTACTACATGCAAACGCATTAACTATTGGTCAAGCAAGAACAAGAAACTCGTTACTAAAAAAATCGAGCTTAAGAAGTATTGCAAATGGTGCAAGAAAAATATTAAACATAAGGAAGCAAAAAAATAAAAAACTCCCATTTGGGAGTTTTTTTGTTATAATAAAATGTATAGTTACTAACTAGTAGAAATTAGTACGGTAAGTATTATTAATTAATAAATATTTTTTATGTTCACATATCTAATTTTTGAAATAATATCTGGAATAATTGGTTTCATAGCTTTCGTTATACTTATAAGGTATGTATGGATAAAGGGTCATTTCCATTCGATTTTCAAGAATAAATTACTTTATATACCAGCTGCTCTTTTAGTGATTGCATTGTTTACTGGACTCATATCAAATCGTACATATACTCCTGACTTTGCTATGCCAATGTTTATGCACTCTCATGCTCCAGGAGGAATCGCCCCTGCTATTCCTTTTAGTAAAATTTTAGAGTTTTTTATGTATGAGAAAAACTTTGAAAAAATAGCTGACATATCAGCCAACCCAAATTCTGTTTCAAGTGAACCGCAAAAACCCGATGCCGATGGTATAGTTCGCATAAATCTGACAGCACAAGAAGTTATATCAGAAATGGCTCCTGGTATATACATGAACTATTGGACATACAATAAACAAGTTCCTGGACCAATGTTACGAGTACGAGAAGGAGATACTATTGAGTTATCATTAACTAACGATCCGACAAGCTTACATGATCACAATATCGATCTGCATGCCGTCACTGGTCCTGGTGGTGGAGCAACAATTACCCACGTTGCTCCCGGAGAGACTAAGACATTCCAATGGAAAGCTTTGAATCCAGGATTGTATATCTATCATTGTGCTATGCCAAATGTTAGTACACATAATTCTCATGGCCAATACGGACTCATTATGGTTGATCCAAAAGACCCAAAAATTGCTTTACCAAAAGTAGACAAAGAATTCTATGTGGTTCAGGGTGAATTTTATACAGAAGGGAAAACTGGAAAGCGAGGTCTAGTACCATTTGACGGGGATGCTCTTTTAGCTGGAACACCGAACTATGTTGTCTTTAATGGAAAAATTGAAAGTACTCCGAGGATAACTGCAAAGGTAGGAGACAAGATTCGTATATATGTAGGAAATGGCGGAGTTAACCTCATCTCATCATTTCATGTGATTGGAGAAATATTTGACACTGTCTATCCAGAAGCAAACATTGGTGGTTCAATCGAACGCAATGTACAGACAACGGCTGTACTTCCAGGAGGTGCAAGTATTGTAGAATTTACTGTCGATGTTCCAGGTAAGTATTTACTTGTAGATCATGCATTAGCAAGAATGAACAAAGGAGCTTGGGCGGTTCTTGAGGTGACAGGAGATGAAAACGGGGATATTTTTAAAAAGATTGAAAGTGACACGAATATGACAGAAGATATGAAGATGCATTAATTAAATACTTTATTCTAAGAAATACTTTTAAAATCAGTACCCCTGGTTATTTATCAATAGCGGGCGATGAATGGTAAGGTGCATCGGTCACACATAATTTTCTGGTGAAAATTTGTTCGACCCCGCCTCAGCTCGACAGCTTCCGGCTTTCGATTCCTTCATCTAAAAAATCTATGATATTATCATAGATTTTTTTCTGCGGGCGATGAAGGGTAATCTTTCCTTACAGGAACAGTATACCTTTTCTAAATTCTTACAGAATTACAGAAAAGCTTTTCGATTCCTTCACGCGAGCAAAGCAGTTTGCTCGCTATCGCCCAATAAAAAAACAGCCGAAGCTGTTTTTTTCTGCGGGCGATGAAGGAATCGAACCCTCACCAAAGGTTTTGGAAACCTTCGTTCTACCACTAAACTAATCGCCCTACTGTGCCCGAGGCGGGGGTCGAACCCGCATCCCTTACGAGACACGATTTTAAGTCGTGCGCGTATACCAATTCCGCCACTCGGGCAACTCTTGAAAGTATTTCAAGTCTTCATATGATGACATATTTTTAATAATTTTTCAATCTTTATCATATGGTCTATTTCTAGTAGATTCACTTATACGATGATCAAATTATCTTTTGCATAAATATTGTTAGAGATTACAAAAAATGCTAATATTAAACCATAATGAAAAAAGACAAATTTAGATCTGGTTTTGCCCACCAAAAAATTCGTAATTTTTCCGGAGGGTTTACTCTCATCGAGCTCCTTGTTGTTATCTCCATCATAAGTTTACTTTCTTCTGTTGTATTAAGTAGCTTAAATAGTGCAAGAGTAAAATCAAGAGATGCAAAAAGAATTTCTGAATTAAGAGAATTATCTACTGCATTAGAGCTTTTTTACCACGACAATGGTCGTTATCCAAATACTCCTAACACAGGTACTCCTGATCCAAATAATCCTCTCCACTACAATACGTACGCAGGATGTTGGACAGGAACAGCTAACTGGATACCAGATGCTTCACCAGCTGGTTCAAATTACAACTGGTCAGATCCGTATATAAAAAAACAACCTCAAGATCCTAAAGATATGTGTTGCTGGCCATGGGGAAACTGTGGTTCTGCAGGAGATCCAGGTACTTATGAATACTGGAGCAATGGACAAAAATTCATGTTAGCTGCAAGACTAGAAGATATTTCTAATAAAAATAGAGCAGGTGTTACCGGTGTGATTGATCCTAGAACTGCAACACCATATTCTGCAAGGGTACCTTTAGGTACTTACGTATATGTTATAACTAGATAATTATTTTTAGAAAAAATAATTTTATGCTAATATAATCTCATATATGTCTAAAACATACTATACAACGATAGGTCTCGAAGTTCATGCCGAACTCGCAACAAATTCCAAGATGTTTTGTGGTTGCAAAAACGACCCTGATTCAGAACCAAATACAAATATTTGTCCTGTTTGCATGGCTGAACCTGGAACTTTACCTGTTATGAACAAAAAAGCAATCGAGAGTGTTATAAAAGTCGGTCTGGCTCTTGATTCTAACATTGCTAACTTTACTGAATTTGATCGTAAGAATTATTTCTATCCTGATATACCGAAAGCTTATCAAATATCACAATATAAATACCCGATAGTCTCTGGAGGATCATTAAATGGAGTAGAAGTAACACGTATCCATTTAGAAGAAGACACAGCTACAAGTAAACACGACAGAGGTAATTATTCGCTTGTTGATTTTAATCGTGCAGGTGTACCACTCATGGAACTCGTTACTGAGCCAGTAATACACAGCTCAAAACAAGCGGGGGATTTCGGACGCGAATTGCAGTTACTTTTGCGAACACTAGGTGTGTCACATGCCAACATGGAAAAAGGCCAAATGCGTGTGGAGTTAAATATTTCTATATCCGAAGATCCAAAAATTTTCGGTACAAAAGTAGAAGTTAAAAATATAAATTCTTTTAAAGCAGTAGAACGTGCAGCAGAGTACGAGATAAAAAGAATGAGCGCATTGCTCGATGATGGTCAAGGTGACAAAATAGTCCAAGAAACTCGTGGTTGGGATGAAAACAAACAAGTTACCTTTTCTCAACGTAGTAAAGAAAATGCCAATGACTATCGTTATTTTCCAGATCCAGACTTACCTAAACTATATCTAGATGAAGTTTTTGATAAGGAACAAATGAAGAAAGATCTACCAGAATTGCCAGTGGCTAAACGTGCGCGATATGCGAGTGTCTACGGTATCAAAGAAGGTGATATAGAAAACTATGTTACAGATTTGGAATTCGGGAACTTTTTTGAAAGTGTCGCAAATATTTTAACTGATAAAGACTTAATAAAAACAGCTTCTAACTATCTAACTTCTGATTATCTAGGACTCAAGAAGGCAGATGAGAGTATAAAACTTCCAAGTGTTGAGAACTTTGCCGAACTCATAATTATGGCAAATGATGGACAGATTTCTTCACGTGCTACAAAAGACATCCTCGCTATGATTGTTATAAATGATGAGAGTCCGATGAAAATCGCAACAGAAAAAAATTTGATTCAGAAAAACGATGAAGGTGCACTCAAGGAAATAGTTCAGAGAATCATCGATGCTAACCCGTCAGTTGTTGCAACATATAAAAGTGGTAAAGAAAACGCTATCATGTCCCTCGTTGGCCAAATCATGAAAGAGTCTGCTGGTAGTGCTAATCCACAAGTTGTTTTGAAGTTATTGAAAGAAGCTCTTGCGTAATTGTATTTTTTATGTTTAAATAATAAAAAATTATTTTACAATTTAAACCCCTCGTTATTATGAATATGATAGAGATTTTTCCAGAAAAAAGCGGATGCCCCGCTGGCTGTAGTTTATGTTCTTTGGGTAATAACTCAACAAAACAAAAAAGTAAAATAGAAGTTGATAAAAACATCATATTAACTTTTAAACTTATAGAAAGTATATTCAGAGAAAATGAAATGAACTATTGTATGACTTATGCAGGTAGAACAGAAAATTTATTTAATAATTTATCAGTGATTATGAGTTACCCTAAGTACTTAACGGGATTACGACTTTGTATGGAGCATAAGGTAAATTTAAAAAAATACAATGAACATCTATCTTTGATCAAAAGTGAATACACTAAGTTAAGTGATAGTTTTAAGAAACTTGAATTGTCAGTTTTTGGATTAATATTTACACCCCAAAATCCATACAAACTAAATATTAATGAGAGAAAATTTATCTACAAATATTTCGATTTTCTTTCTAAGGATATATTTAAAGATACGAATCATATATATTTTGGAATAGAGGCTCATTCTAATATGGTTAACCCTAAAGAATGGTGGGAAAATAATCATGTATTAAATAAGCGCGACAATCAATTTATGAATAAAATTGAAAATGAAATTCCTGACCCTGACAGTGTTAAAAAAGTTATTAGAGATACAATTCAAGAAATAGGGGATGATCATTTATTTTATAATTCAAGACTATTTGTTAAAAATAATGATGATGTAACATTTGTTTACATGAACAGAATTATTTCTCCTTTAGATAGAGGTGAGTGGTCTGTATCAGAATTTAACTTGAACCAAGCAGCTAGATTGATTGAGGAAGCTAATGATGATGTAGTGATTTCTCTAACTCCACAAGGGGTAATGCTTCAACATTCAAGTGTTAGGATAAATAATCCTGTTATTTGGTTTAGTCACGAAGACTTCAGGAATGCTGTAAAAATTCTAACGAGAAAAGGTAAATCGATTCTTGAAATCCAAAAGATTTTATTAGAGCAAAATTACAATCTAATGGTTCTTAATCCAAAGATAATTAATTATAAAAAATCTATGGGTATTTTTGTAAAACTTCGGTACTCGACATTTGAAGAAGTTTATGACTAATTATTACAGACGAGCATATAAATGCTCGTCTTTTTTATTTGTACCATATATATATTGTGTTATAATACATATATGAAATTATTTACATCGAAAGAAAAAAAGGTGCGGGTTGCTATCAATGGTTTTGGGCGTATCGGAAGAGCGTTTTTAAAAATTGCTTGGGAAAAAGAAAATATTGAAATAGTTGCTATTAACGACCTAGGTGCTATAGAAAACTTTGCATATTTATTGAAACACGATACGGTTTACCGTAACTGGAATCATCCCGTGCGAACTGAAACTTCTAACGGGACAAATGATCAGTATTTTATTATAGATGATAAGAAAGTTAAATTTATCTCAGAAAAAGATACGACGAAACTTCCTTGGAAGGATTTGAATATCGATGTCGTAGTTGAATCAACAGGACTCTTTACAGCGTACGAAAAAGCTCAATTCCACATAACTTGTGGTGCAAAGAAAGTAGTTATATCTGCTCCAAGCAAAGGAAGTGACGGCACAGTTTCCGGCGAGACTATTCTCCTCGGGGTAAATGAAAACAAATTCGGTACTTGTGATATAACAAGCAATGCGTCTTGTACAACAAATGCAGCTTCACCCCTCATCGGTATTCTGCACGAAGCTCTCGGCATAGAGAAAGCAATTCTAAACACTGTTCATGGTTATACAGCAAGTCAAGCACTGGTAGATGGTCCGAGTAAGAAAGACATGCGTGAAGGTCGCGCTGCAGCGCAAAACATAGTTCCTAGCTCTACAGGGGCAGCAATTGCCGTAACAGAAGCCTTTCCAGATCTGAAAGGACTATTCGATGGTATATCTATCCGCGTACCAGTTCCAGCAGGTTCTATTGTTGACGTGACATTTATTTCTAAAAAAGAAACAACAGCCGAAGAGGTAAATAGTATTTTGAAAAAAGCGGCACTCGATCCTGCTTGGTCAAAACTTTTTGCGATCACAGCAGAACCACTTGTCTCAAGTGACATACTAGGTGAGAGTCACGCTTGTATCGCAGACCTGGCTATGACACGTGTTGTCGGTGGTAACTTGGTAAAAGTTATGGGCTGGTATGATAATGAATACGGTTACACAAATACTCTTGTGGACCATGTGATTAAAACAGGAAAGACAATCAAGTAATTTTTTTATATTTATAAATATGTTATAATAGACTCATGAAAGTTTATTTAGGAACAGATCATGCAGGATATGAAATGAAAGAGAAACTCAAAGTTTATTTGAGTTCTTTGGGCTATAGTGTTTGTGACTGTGGTGACAAAGTAAATAACCCAGACGATGACTACCCAGACTTTATAATTCCTGTCGCTCACAAAGTTGCTCATGATGAAAAAAACTTTGGTATTATTTTAGGTGCTTCTGGTCAAGGTGAGGCCATATGTGCCAATGCCCAAGGCGATGTGCGTGCGATAACTTACTACGCACCAAATCTAGAAATAATTAAACTCGGACGTCAACATAATAATGCAAATGTTTTATCTCTCGGTGCACACTTCCTAACACAAGAAGAAGCAGAACAAGCTTGTAAACTATTTCTGGAAACTCCATTTTCAAATGAAATCCGTCACATTAGACGATTAAAAAAAATATAATATGGCAAAAATAATCCCAGCCATTTTGGCAGAAAACTATGAAGAGATGCGAGAACAAATAGCAAATTTTCTCGATTTAACAAAAATAGTCCAGATAGATATTTGTGATGGTAAATTCGTAAACAATATAACTTGGCCTATGAATCCGAGAGACCAAAGTAATGTGAATTTGATTTTGAGTGAAGAAGAAGGAATGCCTTATTGGGAAAAAATGGAATTTGAATTTGACCTCATGGTAGCAAATGCCAGTGAGAAATTTGAATTCTTTAGTCGTCTGGGAGCACGACGAATGGTTTTTCATCTAGAGGCTGAATATGATAAAGAAAAATTTAAAGAATTCCTAGAAGGTCTGGATATGTATACAAGAGAAAATACAGAAATCGGTTTGGCTCTCAATACAACAACAGACATAAAAGAGCTCGACAAGTTCATATCACTTGTAGATTTCGTGCAGGTGATGGGGATAGAGCATATAGGACAGCAAGGAGAGAAATTCGACACTCGATGTGTCGATCAGATCAAAGGTTTGAAAGAAAAATATCCAGAACTTGTAATTAGTGTAGACGGAAGTGTAAACGAAGAAACAGCTGAATTATTGGTTCACGCTGGTGCAAAAAGACTAGTAGTTGGATCCGCCTTGATACACAGTTTTGATCCGAGTGAAACAATGCATATTTTGAAAAATATAAAATAATGGAAAATTTAACAGATAACAAAATACTCGGTCTAGAAATCATGGCTAACAATATCCGTGAAAGTATCATCGAGATGCTTCTCGAGGCTGGTTCAGGACACACAGCAGGGCCACTCGGTATGACTGATATCTTTACTTTACTTTATTTCCACGCACTCAAACACGACGCAAAGAATCCATCTTGGGAAGAGCGAGATAGACTAGTGCTTTCAAATGGGCACATCTGTCCAGTTCTTTATGCAACTATGGCCCACGCAGGGTACTTCCCGTTAGAAGAATTAAAAACTTTGCGTAAATTCGGCTCACGATTGCAGGGTCATCCACATCGTGAATTCCTACCATATCTCGAAAATTCTTCTGGGCCGCTCGGTTCAGGTTTATCTCAAGCTGTAGGTATGGCTCTCGCTGATAGACTCGACCGTGGTTATACAAGCACAAGGACAATTTATTGTTTAACAGGAGATGGGGAACTCGACGAAGGTCAGAACTGGGAAGCGATAATGCTGGCTTCTAAAGAAAAGTTACGCAACTTGATTGTTATTGTTGATCGTAACAATATCCAGATAGATGGCTATACAGAGGACATAATGCCACTTGATAACTTGGTAGATAAATTTAATTCTTTTGGTTTCCATACTCAAGAAATAGATGGACATAACTTTGATAGTATAAATGATGCTATCCATAAAGCAAAAACTGTCTACGAAAAGCCTTCGGTCATAATCGCTCGTACTATTCCTGGGAAAGGTGTTGCAGAATTCGAACGTGATTATCATTGGCATGGAGTAACTCCAAATAAAGGACAAGCCGAAATGGCACTCCGTGAATTACATACTCTAGGTGGTAAAATAAAGTCTGAACACCAATAATTTGATTTTATTGGTGTTTTGTTGTATATTAAGAAAAATATTTTACATAAACAATATAATCATTTTTAAATATGAATACATTTGAAATAAGAATGTCACTTTCAAATACAGAAGAAAGATCATTGGTTGATAATTGGTTTGGTACCAGCAAAGAAAAATTCTATTTAGACGAATGGCTTAAATCTTTTGAGAATAAAAAAATTAAGGAAGATTTGGCAGATACTTTCATAAAAGAATTTGAAAAAGAAACTAATGAAAAATTTACATACGAATTTCTTATTATTTCTGGTAGAAAATCATTAAAAGCAATTTATTGTTTTTCTGATAAAGAACAAAAATGCTTAGCTATAGTACTTCTAAAATTTTATCGTTTTCTTTGGGACATTGTTTTAAAAAAAGAAGAAGCTATTAAAACAGTAGACGCTATTAATGGAGGATTTCCTACTTACAAAAGTCTCTATAAAGGAGAAATTGATACAGATAAATGGATCAATAGAAAAAAATTTAATTATTTATCTTTGTACCTTTAAACAATAAAAAAAATGAAAACAACAAAATTAGTCGGACTGGGACTGCTTGCCGCCGCCGCAACAGTTTTTGGAATTAAGTTTTTTAAAAAACAAAAAACACTAAATTTAAATGAGGAAGAAATATCCAAACGTAATAAAAACGGGATACCCCCTCAAGTCACAAAAACAAAGTAAAAAAACTAGGAACTAGAAATAGTTCCTTTTTTTGTTTTTTACTTGTATAATAAACTTATGCTAAATGATAAATTAAAACTAAACCCAAAGCTTTTTAATACTGATGTAGAGCAGGTGCCAATTCGTGCTGGTTTCGGTGAAGGATTATTGCAGGTAGGTATAGACAATGAAAACATCGTTGCACTTTGCGCTGACCTGACTGATTCTACAAAGATGAATTTATTTCGCGATAAATTTCCAAAACGTTTTGTGCAAATCGGTGTTGCTGAGCAGAACTTGGCGTCGGTTGCAAGTGGTATGGCTTCGATGGGGAAAATCCCTTTTATATCATCTTATGCGATGTTTAGCCCTGGACGTAACTGGGAGCAAATCCGCACAACTATAGCTTACAATGACCGTTCTGTAAAAATCGCAGGAAGTCACGCTGGCATCTCTGTTGGTCCTGACGGTGGTACACACCAGGCCATCGAGGACATAGCTATCACTCGTGTGATACCAAATATGGTTGTTATTTCGCCCTGTGACAGCATCGAAGCAAAGAAAGCGACAATAGCATGTGCAAATACTAAAGAACCTACGTATCTTCGTCTCGCTCGTGAAAAGACTCCAATCATGACGACAATAGACACTCCATTTGAAATCGGTATAGCTCAAATTGTTTTTGTGCCAGAGAATGGTATAGCCGAAGTTGGGATCATAGCCACAGGGGCGCTTCTACACAAAGCACTCGTTACAGCTCGTGATTTAGAAAAAGAGGGAATCAAAGTCAAAGTTATGAATTTATCAACTATCAAACCACTCGATACTGAAGCCATTGTTTTGTTAGCAAAAGAAACACGGGCAATAGTTACAGTTGAGGAGCATCAGATAGCCGGTGGAATGGGCTCTGCGGTTTCTGAATGCCTCGCTTCAAATTTCCCAGTGCCGATAGAATTCATCGGAGTCAAAAATCTCTTTGGTCAGTCTGGTAAACCAGAGGAACTCATCGAACATTATGAAATGGGTGTGTCGCATATAACACTCGCTTGCCTAAAAGTTCTAAAGAGGAAATAAAAAAAACGCCTGTTAAACAAACAAGCGTTTTAAATCACATTGTGAGCATAATATTAAAGATATCTGTAACACCAAGCATGTCGTCTTCTTCATACATTTCTGGCCATGCTTTTCTTAAATCGTCACCATTTTTTACATTACCTCTTTTATCAACGAGTTCCCATGTATGACGAGCTATGTAATATATATCCATTATTAGTAATCTCATATTCATGCTATCCACATTTTCTAATGTTCCTTTTTCTTTTAATTCAGCTATAAACATTGGTAAATCGAATCTTCTTAAAAAATGTTCACTGATATCTCTGTCATTAAACAAATGATCGAGACCCTTGAGATAATCTTCTGTAAGTAGTAGTAAACGTTTCATTTTTTCAGTACCGTTCTCTTCTACTAATTTTTTTAATTCTTCAATCTTTTTCATATTTTTAATGTAAGATAAAGCCATTATTGGCAAATTTACTTAAAAACTAACACAAAAAAATGCTTCTGTAAAGCATTTTTTTGTTTCGTGTATATTGTTTTTTATTTAGCTTGAGTCGGAATAACTTCTGCAACTATTGGTGTAGCTTGTGCAATAGGTGTAGGAGCTGGACTCGGTGTCGCAGTGCTTGTTGTAACTGGACCTGTATTTCCCTTAACATCTTCATAAAACTTAGCGAGAGTTACTTGGATCCAAGGAGCCAACCAGATTATACCTATTCCTAAAGTAAGTATACATAAAAAAGCCCATCCAATAAAACGTAATTGTAATTTAAAATACTTCATTTTATTTCCATCCATCATATCCTTACTTTTTTTCAAGGCTTCACGTAAATCAATATTTTTGTCTTCCGCAAGAATATAATAAAATTGAGAATAAGAAATAGATTTAATTATTCCTGGTACAATTAACAATAAATACCAAAAAAAGGAGTACCAAAATTTCCACAGTATAGCTTTAAGAC
>JAYTNB010000032.1:0-2942 GCA_043748495.1 bacterium
AGTTTATATTCTCGTGATCGTATGAGTATTTTTGCAAAACCGATAAAAAATAACAAATCCGAATTTGAATTAACACAAGAAGAAAAAGAAGTCTTAGAACAAAATGGATAAAAAAGAAAATACAGAAAATATAATAAATCGAGCACCTATAGTTGTCGTTATGGGACATGTTGATCATGGAAAATCAACTCTTTTAGACTATATCCGCAAAACAAACATAGTTGCAACTGAAGCAGGAAGTATCACTCAACACACAAGTTGTTATGAAGTTCATCATAATGATGAAAATGGTACTGATTGCAAAATAACATTTCTCGATACACCAGGACACGAAGCATTTTCAAAGATGCGAGAAAGAGGTAGTAAAGCATCAGATATAGCGATCCTCGTTGTTTCTGCAGAAGACAGTGTAAAGACTCAGACTATCGAAGCATACAAAACAATTAAAGAAAACAATATCCCTTATATAGTTGCTATAAACAAAATAGATAAACCAAATGCAAATATCGAAAAGGTAAAGATGGATCTAGTTGAGAAAGAAATATATTTAGAAGGAATGGGTGGTGATGTCCCTTTTGTTTTAATATCGGCTAAAACTGGTACTGGTATCGATGAATTACTCGATATGATTCTCCTCGTAGCATCAATGCAAGAATATAAATCTAACACAAACGAAAATGCAAGTGGTGTTGTAATAGAAGCTCATCGTGAGCCACAGCGTGGCATTTCAGCAACTTGTATAATTAAAAATGGTACATTGAAATCAGGCATGTTCGTAGTTTGTGGTAATACTTTTACTAACACAAGAATAATGGAGGATTTCCAAGGCAATACCATAAAAGAAGCGACTTTTTCATCCCCTGTAAGATTAGTTGGTTTTAAAGAAATCCCTGCTATCGGTAGCATCTTTACTTCTTGTAAAACAATGAAAGAAGTTGAAAAGATAATAGAAGAGAATCAAGAAAGTTTAGATGAAAATAAAATAGTAAAAAATTATAAAAAAATCGATGGTAAAGTAATCCCTATCATCATCAAGGCTGATGTTTCTGGAACTATTGAAGCAATTGAAAAAGAAATTGAAAAACTAAATACAGAAGAATTAACTTTTAAAGTTATAACTGGAAACGTTGGAGCAATAAATGAATCTGATATAAAGATGGCCTCAATCGACAAAGAAAGTATCATCGTTGGATTCAATACTAAAGTAGATAATGAGGCATTGAACTTGAATGAAAATATGAAAGTTCAAATTGAAACTTTTGATATTATCTATAAATTAACAGACTTTTTGAAAGAAGTTTATGCTGATCGTCGTCCTAGAATCGACAGTCTAGAAATAATAGGACAATTAAAAGTTCTAAAGACTTTTGGTGGTAGTAAAGAAAGACAGATAATTGGTTGTAAAGTTATTTCAGGAAAAGTAACCGACGACAGTCTCGTAAATATCATTCGTCGAGATTTCAAACTGGGCGAAGGAAAGGTTGTAGGACTTCAATTAGTGAAGAATAAAACAAAAGAAGTTGTCGAAGGAACTGATTGCGGAGTCCAGATAGAATCAAAAATAGAAATAGCTGTAGGTGATATTTTAGAAGCAACAATAATAACAACAATATAGTATGGCTAAATATCGAGACGAGAAAATAACAAATCATATAAAAGAATTGGCTGCAACTTACATCGAACGTGAAGCCGGCAATACTTCGATGATTACGGTCACTCGAGTACTTGCTACTCCAGATGGTAAAAAAGCAACCATCATGATAAGCGTCCTACCAGAAGAAAAAGAAAAAGCTGCTTATGGATTTATAAAAAGAAATCTGGGAGATCTACGTAAATACATAACAGCGAATCTACGTATAAATCCTATTCCCTATCTAGATGTCCAAATAGATGCAGGTGAGAAAAATCGTCAGAAAATTGACGAATTACTATTAAAAAGTTAGTATAGACAAGTAAATAAAGGCCTAGTCGCCAAGTGGTAAGGCAAAGATCTGCAAAATCTTTATACGACGGTTCGATTCCGTCCTAGGCCTCAATGAAAAAACAAAGTTTTTTCATGTGGACTAGGAGCATATAAAACCTTTATATCCGTGCGGTGAGTTCGGGAAAGGAACCCGAACACAAGACCTTTTGAGATATTTTGTGAGAAACGATGCAAAATATGCAAAAGGTGTACTGCATCTGTAAGATGTCGAAAGATAGGCCCTATAAGTGGCCGATGTAGTGTTAAAAATTGAAATGTGTATAATATTTCATACATGCCCGGGTGGCGAAATTGGTAGACGTACTGCTCTTAGGAAGCAGCGAGGTAACTCATGGAGGTTCAAGTCCTCTCCCGGGCACATTCGTTTTTAAGAATAGTTAAAGCTATTTTCTTTTTTCTAGACAAACAAATATTTTCTTTGTTATAAATATTTTTTATTATATTGACACTATCTTCTTTTGCAAAAACTAAGGTATAAACTGTAGATTTTTTAGGAATATGAATCGAACCACCTTTTACTTTAAAAAATTCTCTGCAAGAAAACAAAATCCAATTTAAAAAATCAAAACTGGCAGAACAAATTCTAACTTTGTATTGAGGGTATTTACTTTCTGGATGTTTTGAAATAGTAATACTTCCATCACCATCAATACATCCTCGCAAGAAATCTTTGAAGTATTTATTTGGTAATAAAACTTTTTTAATAGTTTTAGATTTTTTAGGAGTAATCCCTATACTGATTAGAAATTCAACGAAATTTTTGTCACCAAATTGCAAGACAAAATATTTTTTATCTTTCGAACCTCCGCGAGCTTTCATACCAATCTTGTTATCCAAACCAAGACATTTCTTACAATTGAGAATCATTTCTTCGTCTTTTGAAGTAATGTGCAAATGACGTAAATCCGGCGATAGATTGCCATATGTAGCAATAACACCTATCGCATAAGCAAAATTG
>JAYTNB010000033.1:0-16254 GCA_043748495.1 bacterium
ATATATGAGTGCGTATGAGGTCGCATTGGCTCATGGTATAATAGAAGGAGTTGGTATTATTAACTAGTAGAAGAATTGCATTTGAGGGCTGAATTTACCTTTGTTTAATTTAGTTTAAAATATCATTTATATAGACTTTTGTCAAATTAAGCTTTTATATCTATATACAAAAAAACAAATTTTTGATATATTCATAAAATGAAAGATAAATACAAAATAATCCTTTTCTACAAATACGTCCACATAGAAGACACACAAAAACTTTGGGAAGAACAAAAGGTTCTTTGCCTACGCCTTGGTTTCAAAGGCCGTGGGATTATTGCAAGCGAGGGCATAAACTGTACTTATGAAGGCACTGAAGCTGCTTGTAATGAATATATGAGTATTATGAAAAGTGACCCACGCTTTGCCGATATCCATTGGAAAATAAGTGACGGTACAAATGACGGTACCGCTTTCCCTCGTTTATCTATAAAAATTCGTAAAGAAATTGTATCGTTGCATTTAGGTGATGAGCAGGACATAGATCCAAATAAAATAACTGGCAAACATCTGGCGCCCGAGGATCTACATAAATGGTACCAAGAAGGTAAAAAGTTCCATATTGTAGATATGAGAAATGACTACGAATTACAAGTTGGTAAATTCGAAGGCACCATCTTTCCAGATTTAAATAATTTCCGTGACTTAAAAAAGAATATTAAAAAAATAGAAAGTATAAAAGATGATGTTGTTTTGACCGTATGTACGGGTGGTGTTCGCTGTGAAAAAGCCTCGGGCTTGCTTGCTCGTGAAGGTTTTTCCGATGTATATCAGCTCGATGGTGGAATAGTAAGCTACATGGAAAAGTATCCGGGACAGGATTTCAAAGGTTCTCTCTATGTTTTCGACAAGCGAATTACTATGAATTTCAATGGTGATAAGCATGAAATAATAGGCCGATGTAAGAAATGTGGTATTAAAACAGAGCATTATGTAAATTGTGCAAATTTAAATTGCCATGAGCATTTTATTTGCTGTGAAAACTGTTTAGAAGAAGGAAGTACCGAGATAAGTCAGGGTAGAGGTTTGGCTTATTGTAATTTGCTTTGCAATCTAAAATGGAAGTTTTATAAAACAAAAAAGTATTTAAAAATATTTGATTAATTGATTATTGTGTTATAATTTAAATATGTACAAAAAAGGTTTCGGACATATCATAGCTATCATCCTAGGTTTTATTATTATTGCAATTTTAATTGGAGTTTTTACTACACCTAATCATGTAAATGCTCCTCAAATACAAAATTCTATTTTATGATGGCTGAATTCTTTGCAAATAACGATATACACTATCTTAGTATCATACTCTCAATCATTGGTTATTTACTATTCATACCACTTTCTGTAATAGCTGTTCATTTATGGCACCATTATAGACAAGAACAATTTATTGTTGGTATAAAGTGGATTTTACTTGAAATTCAGATCCCTCGTGATGTCATCAAAAGCCCATCAGCTATGGAGTTGATTTTTGCAAATGCTTTTTATCACAAGAGTTTTAAAGGATTCTGGGAAGAGTACATCATCGGTGCACCGTGGCTCTGGTTCTCACTTGAAATAGTATCTATTGATGGACGTGTGCGGTTCTTTATCCGAACTCCGTCTCGTATTCGTGGACTTGTAGAAACACAAGTTTACGCTCAGTACCCACAAGCAAAAGTTATCGAAACAGATGATTATGTTTGGGACTTACCACAATACAATAAGAATGGTCCGTACAATATGTGGGGATGTGAATTCAATAAACTTCATGAAGATTTTTTACCTTTTAAAACTTGGAAAGATTTCGGCGATGATATGAAGACAGGTATAAAAGAAGAGTATCGTGTTGATCCCATAACACCTACGATCGAATATCTAGGTTCTTTACCACAAGGTCAACAATTGTGGATACAAATTTTAATTCGACAAACAATAAAAACTTATCATAGTCATTCTACTGGCAAGCATGTCGATTTCAGTCAAGGTGCTGTTGAATTCATGGAACATTTATTGGCACCATACACTCGTACACAAAAAAACGACAATGTAGTTGGTACGTTCGGTAAACAAGTTGGTATGCCTGAACACTTAAAACCAAAAATCAGTGCTATTTCTGATCAGTTAAAATATCTACATTTTGATTGTGGTATCCGATTAGTAACCATTTCAGATAAAAAGCTCTGTACGTATGATCAGTTCATGGAACTTCGTCGTAATGCTCGTTTACTGTTTCGTCAGTATGCTCAACCAAACATAAATGAACTTTGGCGTGTTAACTCCACTCAGTTCGATGCACCATGGTCTGATCCAACGGGACTTGCCTTAGACAAAATGAAAAAAAGAATGATTGATTTTTATCGTTTGCGTACTTTTTTCCATCCACCAATACAATATGGTTTCGAATATCCTTTTCCAATAAATATATTTTTTCCACCAAATAAACCGAAATTATTTGTTCTCTCTGCACAAGAATTGTCGACGATTTTTCACTTCCCAGGTATGGTTTCTGAAACTCCAAGCTTCAAGCGTATAGAATCTAAAATTGCTAAACCACCTGCTAACTTGCCATTGTAGATATGAAAAGAAAACTATATTTCGTTTTAATTTTAGTTTTGTTTATTATTTTTTCTAGTATTACTGGATATAATTTTTATATTCAGTACAAAAATCGCCCACCAAAAATAATTCAAGCTCCTAAAATAGTTGTAACATTACCAGAAGGCACAAACAATGAGCAGATGGCTGATATCTTAGCGTCTAAGTTACCACTTTTTAATAAACAAGAATTTCTAAATAATAAAAATAATATCCAGGGCTATCTTTTCCCAGATACTTATTTTTTCACAGAAAGAACAAATACAGAAGAAGTAAGCAAGACATTAAACACTACTTTTAACAGAAAAATTAAAGAATTACAACCTTCGATTGATATGAGTGGTAAGTCGTTGTCAGACATTATCATCATGGCATCTATCCTAGAAGAAGAAGCTAATGGACCTAAAGATATAGGTGTGATTTCTGGTATACTATGGAAGCGTATGTCTATTGGTATACCGTTACAAGTCGATGTTTCGCCTATTACATACAAAGAAAAAGGTCTACCAAAACTACCACTTAGTAATCCTGGTTTACTCGCACTACAAGCATCTATTTCATCAGTTGCATCTCCTTATTTGTATTATTTGCATGATAAAAGTGGACAAGTATATTATGCTCGTAATTACAATGAACATCGAAAAAATATAAAGAATTATCTAAAATAATATGATTGAAAAAATAAAAAAACAAAAAGACTACGAATTGATAGATAGTGGTGAGGGTCAGAAATTAGAACGATACGGTTCATATACTATGTCTCGTCCTGATCCTGAAGCTTTATGGAAAAAGAAAAAGAATATTAAATTTTGGCAAGACGCTGATTTGACTTTTACACGTACTGGTAGTCGTTCAAAATGGAATATTAAAAAAGACGTCCAATCTGATTGGACCATTGATTATGGAAATTTCAAATTTTCTATTAAACCTACTTCTTTCAAACATATCGGTCTTTTCCCAGAACAACTTGCAAACTGGCAATGGATGGAAAGTGTAATAGAAAAAAATAAAAGTAAATATAATAGACCTATAAAAATTATAAATTTATTTGCTTATACTGGTGGTGCGACTATTGCTTCAAGTTTTGATTATACAGAGGTCTGTCACGTTGATGGATCTAAAACTGCTGTGGCTTGGGCGCGTCTAAACGCAGAACTATCAGGACTAAAAGAATCTAAGATACGCTGGATAGTTGATGACGTAATCTTGTTTTTAGAAAGAGAAATAAAACGAGGAAATAAGTATGACGCTATAATAATGGATCCACCATCGTTTGGTCATGGTCCAAAAGATGAATTATGGAAAATTGAAGAGCATTTTATAAAGTTGATGGATTTATGTAAAAAAGTCTTGTCCGATGAACCACTTTTTGTTCTAATAAACGGCTACACAGCTGGTTATTCTGCTATTGCATATGAAAATAATTTACAAGATATGATGGAAAATAATAAAGGCAAGATAGGAATAGGGGAATTAGCAATAGAAGAAAGTGATAGCAAAAGACTATTACCTTGTGGTATATTTGCTAGATGGGAAAGAATTTAAATAAAACTGTCTTTGTTGGTATGTCCGGAGGGGTAGACAGCTCTGTTTCGGCCGCACTGCTTAAAGAGGCTATACCAAAAAACTATAAAAAACTTTTTGGTCGCCCGACACCGAAGGGGTTTAGTGGGTATAATGTCGTTGGTGTTTTTATTCATACATGGCAACCAGACTTTATAGAGTGTACATGGCGCGATGAGCGTCGTGATGCCATGCGTGTCTGCGCGCATCTAAATATTCCATTTTTAGAGTGCGATGGTGTAGAGGCTTATAAAAAAGGAGTCGCAGACTACATGATAAATGAATACAAAAATGGTAATACACCAAACCCAGACGTCATGTGCAACCGCGAAGTAAAGTTCGGTGTTTTTTGGCAATTTGCAAAAAAACATGGAGCAGACTTTATAGCGACAGGGCATTATGCACGTGTAAATTCAAATAATTTTCGAGAAGTGACGGGTGGGGGCGTGCCGTTTTCTGCAACAGCGGAAAATGGGGTTAAGGAACTTAGAGAAAATATATTTGAATTGAAACAAGGAGTAGATGAATCCAAAGACCAAAGTTATTTTCTTTGGACTCTCAATCAAGACGACTTATCCCATACTCTTTTTCCAGTTGGTCATTTAGAAAAAAAGGAGGTTAGGAAACTCGCTGAAAAATACAAAATACCTGTAGCCACTAAAAAAGACAGTCAGGGTGTGTGTTTCTTGGGACCACTTGATATGAAAGACTTTTTGAAGCACTACATAGAAAGTAAAGAGGGTAATGTACTAGATAAAGATGGTGTTGTTATAGGGCATCATGACGGTGCAGTCTTTTTTACACTTGGCGAAAGGCATGGTTTTACAATTACTAAAAACACTGACAGCAGTAAAGCTTTGTATGTTGTAAGTAAAGACATAGATAAAAATACTATTACGGTATCTACAAAAATCGAGAGTTATATGAAGCACAAAGATTTAGATACAAAACTCGAGAGTGATTTTTCCTCAGGTCCTCGGGGTAGTCTACCCGCCCATTCAGAAAAATCACTCTCTTCGTTTTGTTTGAAACAAATAAACTGGATTAACGGCAATACAAAACAAGATAAAAAGTACACCGCTCAGATCCGTTATCATGGTGAGCAGTTAGATTGCTATATAATAAACGATGTAGTTTCATTTGAGAATGAAACGATCGTTTCCTCTGGCCAGTCTATCGTCGTTTATGATGGAGATATTTGCATGGGAGGTGGGGTAGTAGTATAATAAAACATATGGAAAATTTTTTTGACACAGCAACTGTAGATATTATTGTAAAACTTTTTATTGCATTGATTTTAGGTTTCGTTATTGGAACCGAACGTGTTTGGGCTCACAAAACTGCAGGCATGCGTACTTATGCACTCGTGTCGATGGGTTCGGCTTTATTTGTTATTATTTCTGATGCAATGATTGCACAATACGCGAGCTTCAGTGGCACAAACCCACTTATGCTCGTCTCACAAATTGTTGTCGGTATTGGTTTTATTGGTACAGGTTTGATATTTACCAAAGATAATAAACTAATGGGTTTAACTACTGCCACAGGGCTTTGGGTCTCTGCTGGTATTGGTATGGCTGCAGGATCTGGACTGTTTAAGCTTGCTATTATTGCAACAATAATGCTCCTATTTGTCTTCATTGCTCTTTGGTTTTTAGAACAACAATTTAAAAAGACTCGTTTCTTCAAAAATTCTGTTTCAGATGAGCATTAATCGTAAATTAACTATTTTTTAAAAAAGCTTATAAAATAAGCTTTTTTATTTGCGTTTACCGCTATTGACAAATCGATTATATGTGTGATATAATATACGTATTAATAGCTCCTTGAAAAATATTTTTTAAATTGTTTCCATAGAATCTAATGGATTTTGTGGTAACAATTTAAAATGTAATAAGATGAAAAAAATACTTTTTAGTGTGTTTTTATTAATTATTTTTGGTTTCAACAAATCTAAAAAAGTTGTAACCCAAAAAAATCAAAAAACTATTTTTGGGATTGATGTTTCCCATAACCAAGGAAAAATTAACTGGAAAAAAGTTGGGACCGACAGAAAGGTTCATTTCGTCATAGTTAGATCCACTATGGGTTCTGATAGAAAAGATAAAACATTTGTTCAGAATATAGGATCTGCTCGTAAAAAAAAATTAATTGTTGGAGCATATCATTATTATGACCCCAACGAGAATTCCACACTACAAGCTCGTAACTTTATACAGAGTGTGAGGTTAAAAAGTGGAGATATACGTCCAGTGCTTGATATTGAGAAAATATCAAGAAAGCAAAACATGGACAGGCTTCGTGTTGGTGTAAAAAATTGGTTACGTATTGTTGAAAAGCACTACGGCACAAAACCAATTATCTATACAGGATTGTCTTTCTATAAAAGTCATTTAAAAGACAGATTGGGAAAAAATTATCCATTATGGATCGCAGCGTATGATGCAGACAAGAGATCTGAAGTTCTTGCTATGTCGCATATCTTTCAATTTTCTGAAAAAATAAAACTGAAAGGTCTGAGGGGACATGTTGATGGAAACATTTCTCAAAAAGACAAGTTTCAAAAAATCTTAATTCCAAAATGATAAATGGTATGAGAGAGTTTTTTCATTTGTTCACAACGAGCGTTAGATGGTTCTTAGGGACGCTTGTGGTTTTATTCTTTGTTTACTTATTCTTCTGGCATCTACTAGACCCGGAAGGATATACTTATGAGATCAACTCTTGGATCTCAGGTATGAAGGAGATCTTTCGTGGAATCTTAATCCTGATTTTCATATTTATAGGGATAAGAGTCATGTTAAGTGGCTTTCGTAAAAAAGGTGGGACAAAGCATTAAAACTAGTTCTAAGTTTCTAAATTGAACCAGGATAAGAGTATGCCTGATTAAGGTACTCCATATACAAATCGACATTTAACCATAATGTCGATTTTTTGTATTTTATTATGAAGTACAGGTTCTTTTTTTATTCCCGAATTTAGTGTAATATATAAATATGAGTTATATGACATCAAATGAAATACGGAATAGGTTTTTGAAATTTTTTGAAAACAGAGGACATAAAGTTATCCCTTCAGCATCACTCGTACCTGAAAACGACCCATCGGTTCTTTTTAATACTGCCGGTATGCAACCACTTGTGCCGTACCTACTCGGCCAAGAACATCCAATGGGTAAGAGAATCGTAGATATACAAAAATGTGTAAGAACAGGAGACTTAGAAGACATTGGGGATGATCGACACTTTTCATTTTTTGAAATGATGGGGAACTGGTCACTCGGTGATCCTAATTCTACTGACGGAATCGGACAAGGCTATTTTAAACAAGAAGCTATAACTTGGTCTTATGAATTCTTAACTTCAAAAGAAGAAGGTCTTGGTCTCGATGTAAATCGTCTTTATGTAACAATTTTTGAGGGTGATGAAAATGCCGCGTATGATCAAGAATCAAAAGATATTTGGATGAGTTTAGGTATACCAGAAAACCGAATTTATGCACTCCCAGCAGATGATAACTGGTGGAGTCCAGGTGATAATGGTCCTTGTGGTCCATGTAGCGAGATGTTTTATGATATGAGTGGTCAGTTTATAGGTCAAAAAATTTCAAAAGAACAATTCATACAAGAAACTGGAAAAGAAACTATCATCGAAATTTGGAACGATGTTTTCATGGAATACGAAAAGAAAGATGGAAAAGTAATCGGAAAATTAAAACAAAAAAATGTAGATACTGGTGCAGGCCTCGAGCGCATAACTGCTGTTATGCAAGAAAAAAATACTGCTTATGAGAGTGATATCTTGAAACCAGTGATGGATATGATTAGACAAAGTGCAAAGAACTTTGATGATCTTTCTTGTCGTATTGTTGTGGATCATGTACGCGCGTCAACAATGCTAATTACTGACGGTGTTATACCTGCAAATAAAAGCCAAGGTTATGTTCTCCGACGTTTAATTCGACGGGCAGTTTTTTATGTGAAAAAAATGGATTTAGAAGAAAATACAATTGCAAATATAGTTAAATACTATGTTGATTTCTATTCACAAATATATCCTCGTATTACAGAAATCGATATAATTTCTATCTTTAAAGCAGAACAACAAAAATTCTCTGTAACTTTAAATGATGGTAAAAAAGAATTTGAAAAAGGAGTCGATCCGTTTATATTAGCTACGACTTATGGTTTCCCGATAGAGCTTACTGAAGAACTCGCAAAAGAAAAGGGTATAGAAATAGACAGGGAAGATTTTAATAAAAAAATGGCTGAACATCAAAAGTTATCTCAGACATCATCGGCTGGCATGTTTAAAGGAGGGCTTGCTAATCATAATGACAAAACTATAAAGTTACATACAGCGCACCATTTATTGCTCTCTGCTCTTCAAGCAGTTGTCAGTCCCGACATAAAACAACGCGGAAGTAATATAACTGAGGAAAGATTACGTATAGACTTTGTTTGTGATCATAAATTAACCGATGAAGAAAAACAAAAAGTGGAAAATTGGGTTAATGATAAAATCGAAAAAGGTTTAAATGTGGTCAGACGTGAGATGTCATTACAAGATGCAGAGAAAATCGGTGCTCAAATGGAATTCGGTGCCAAATATCCAGAAACTGTGTCTGTTTATTTTATTGAAGACGAAAATGGTAATGGTTTCTCTAAAGAATTCTGTGGTGGACCTCATATAAATAACACAAAAGAACTAACTCGATTTTCAATTCAAAAAGAAGAAGCTGTTTCAGCTGGAATTCGTCGTATCAAAGGTGTGCTAGCTTAAAAAAAGTGTTATAATAAAAATGTTATTATGAGTTTTTTTAATAAAAAAGATAAAAAAAAGATAATCGCTATTTTTGATATTGGATCGAGTACTGTTGGTAGTGCTATGGTTGAAATCTCTAGTAATAAAAACGCCCACCCAACTATCATTGCTTTTGTACGTACTGATATAAATCACAAGAAAGAAATTAACTATGAAAACTTGTCTACTGACATGTTTGAAGCATTGTCTATAAATGCAAATGAACTATATAATAAAAAAATAGGAGCACCTAAAAATATAATCTGTGTTCTAGCTTCTCCTTGGTACGAAACACAAACAAAAACCATAAAAAACTCTCGCGAAACACCATTTTTATTTGATGAAAAAAGTATCTCAGAAATACTTAAAAAGGAAATAACTGCTAATGATATTTTAAATAAAGAGAAATTTGGTGATAATCCAGACATACCTGAGATTTTTGAGAAAAATATTCTTAATATATCTTTGAATGGCTACCAAGTTACAAATCCAATTGGTAAAAAGGTCAATTCTGTTGATTTAGGAATAATAGTATCTTCTTCTCCTGGATCATTTCTGTCGTCATTAAAGAGTGTTTTTGAAAAAGTTTTTCACGAAACTCCTGTTGAATTTTCTTCTTTTGTTCTAGATTCTTTTTTAGCTATTCGTGACCGATACAGTGAGCTCGATTCCTATATGATGGTAGACATAGGAGGAGATGTAACTGATATAGCTATTATAAAAAATAATGCTATAGCAAAAATAGCTTCTTTTCCTTTTGGTCGCAAAACATTACTTTCGACTATTTCAACCAAATTAGACATAAGCCTCCGTGACTCCGCAGAGTTATTTCGTCTATACAACAATCATACTATGGCAGAAAATTTGAAAACAAAAATGAGCAATCTAATGAAAAACATTGAGGAGTCTTATGCTGAATCGTTTCGTGAAGTTATAGATAAAGATAGTACTAACATGACAGTCTCTAATCCTTTATTTTTAACAGTTGAAACTAACTCAAATCATTTTTTTGTAAATTTATTACAAAAACAAGAAAAGATTAAATCTATTTTCTATAACAATATCTGTACAGTTGTTTCACTTGAAAATAAAGATTTTTCTGATATATGTAAAGTAAAAAACACAAATTGTGATCCATTTTTAATGATTGAATCAATAGCATATACAAAAAAATAAATGATTAGAAGAATACAAGATATTAAAAAACCAGGTGAACAAGGAGTAAATTTAATTGTAAAAAAAAACAAAGCTATTCCTATAGCATTTAATCAAAGAAAAGAAATAAAAATTAACACGGACAACTATAAATCAGAAGTAATAAATGTAGAAAAAGATGCCGAAGAAGAAGTAGAAGTAGTAGGAACAAATAAAAAATCCATCTATGTATTTATAATTTCTGTTTTGATTATGATCTGTTTCTTTGCTTACATTATTTCTTTCTTTTTAAATAAAGTAAACATAATAATTAAATCTAAACATCAAGTATTTACTATCGAGAAACAAAATGTGAACTCTTCGAAAGGGTTAGACTCTAAAATTCCTTTCGAGATTATGAGTATAGACTTTTCAGATTCAGTCGATCTGACGCTACTTGAGACAGCAAATATATCAAAGAAAGCCTCAGGTGAGGTTACTATTTACAATGATTACAGTAAGAAACCACTTATTATGAAATCTGGGATTTTTATATCTGATCCTAGTGGAAAAACTTACACATTAAATGACACAATTGAAGTTCCAGGTTTTACAAAAGATAGTGATAAAAAGAGTGTTCCAGGCTCCATTGATGCCAAAGTTACAGCATTTTTAGCTGGTGAATCATACAATAATACAAATACAGACTTTTATTTCAATGATTTTAAAAACGACAGTTCGAGATATAAATATATATACGCAAAATCAAAAGGAGAGATAAACGGTGGTTTTTCTGGTTTTGTTTACATCGTTAACGATGCAGATAAAAAAATCTTAGAAGATAGAATAAAAACTGAATTCAAAAAAGAAATGATTAAGAAAATGAAAGCTCAAGTTCCTGATGGATATATTTTATATGAGGATTCTATTTTCTTTGATTACAAGTTCGATGATAACACTCTACAGTCTAAAAACCAACAAGCAAAGATAGTTGTTAACGGAACAATAAAGGCTCCTATTTTGAAAAAGAAAAACCTAGAGACTTTTATGTTGAAAAAATACGTTCCAAATAAAACAGATGAAGAGTATCAAAACATCGAATTCAAAAATGTCGAGAACTTGGTCTTTAATTACAACCCAAATATATCTACAATATCCAAAGATACAGAAGTCTTGGATTTCCAATTAACTGGTGATACTGAAGCTATTTGGCGCCCAAATAGAGATATGATTAAAAATAATACATTAGGCAAGACCATAGATGAAAGTCTTTACATGTTTCAAGCTAATGAAAGCATAGGCTCTGCTAGTGTCAGGATATTCCCATTTTGGTTAAAAAAAATACCTCTCGATGCTAAAAAGGTAAAAATAATTGTAAAATAACCTCAATAAATCTTATCCTTTTTTTCTTGACTATAATCTTAAATTATAGTATTTTCAAGTTAAATTTAAACTATTTTAAAAAGCAATAATATGAATAAACTAAGAATTGTATTGATGTCTTCTGGAGGTGTTAGTCTTGCTCCATATTTTTTTTCAAAAGATAAAAATTGTGGTAAAAACTACAATATTGCTTGTGAAATTTCAACTGATCATCTAAACACAGAAGGAAAATTATTTTTGAAACAAAAAAATATCCCCTTTATAGAGGTAAATCCTAGAAAGTTTTGTTTAGCTCAAGAGCCACCATTTACTGATTCATTAGCTAACATGCCCCACTCAACAAGAGAAGACTACTTTTATTTTGTTTTAAAAAAAATAAGTCAGTTTAAACCTGATCTAATTTTGCTTTATAATTTCGAGCTAGTTATTATAAAGCCATTGTTGGGTCGCATACCGATTATTAATGTTTATCCTGCTGATTTAAGTATCAAAGACTCAATCACAGGTAAACCAAAATATATTGGCAATAATCCTGTCGCTATAGCTCTCGAAGATGGTCAGAAGTGGACAGCTTCGACAGTCCACGTAGTTGAAAGAGGAAAAGGAGTTAATTACGGTAGAATAATATCTATTTCAAACGGTCTTCTTGTTCCACAAGGAGTTACAAGTAAGAAACATCGAGACAGTATGGGGTATATGTGCGATGGTCCGGTTTGTATAAAAGCTCTTGCACTGATATGTTCAGGAGAATTTGAATTCTAATTTTTTAATTAAAAAGGAAGCCTGCATTAACTGTAGGCTTTTTTATTTGACTTAAAAAGTTTTGTTTAGTATACTAATAAAATAAAATGAATCAACAAGATGATAAAAATACAGTGATGGCTATTGTGACTGAAGCACTTCCAAATACTCTTTTTAGAGTTGATTTAGGTGAAGGGAAAATCATTATTGCCTATCTATCTGGAAAGATGCGATTACATAGAATCAAGGTTCTAGTAGGGGATAAAGTAGAAGTTCTTTTGGATCCATATGGTGGCAAGGGCCGTATCATAAAAAGAAATTAAAAAAGACTTGCTTTTATATGGCAAATAGTGTAGGATGTTACAACGTGTTCAAATACAAAAAATATAGGATTAATTCCTTTATTTTTATTTTATATAAAGACATAATATGAAAATCAAATCAGCAGTAAAAAAAATTTGTGCGAAATGCAAAATGGTGTCACGAAAACGCCATCTTCATATTATTTGCGACAACCCTAAACATAAACAAAAACAATAATTATGAGAATCCTCGGTATCAACATCCCAAACAATAAACATTTAGACATCGCTCTTACATCACTCTATGGTATCGGTCTTTCTCGTGCTCGTAAAATACTAAAAGAGGTTGGTGTTAATCCAAATGACAAAAGTGACATCTTAACTCTTGATCAAGAAAATGCTATTCGTAAATTAATAGAAGGTTTTTCAATTGAAGGAGGTCTAAAACGTGAAATCTCTGCAAATATTAAAAGACTTAAAGACATAAAAGCATACCGTGGAATCAGACATATGCGAGGTCTTCCAGTAAACGGCCAAAGAACAAAAACAAATTCTCGTACAGTTCGTGGAAATGTTAGAAAGACAATGGCATCTGGTCGTCGTAAAGAAAGTAAAACATAATTAATATGGGAAAAATTAAAATTATAACTAAAGAAAAAGAAGAAAACAATGAAGTTAAAGCAGTAGAAACTTCATCTAAAGTAAAAGTTCCAAAAAAGAAAGTTATCGCTGGAACTCTACACGTTGAAGCAACTTTTAACAATACAAAGGTAGTTCTTTCTGACAAAGAAGGTAATACATTGTTTTGGACTTCAGCTGGAGCTCTCGGATTCAAAGGTGCTAAAAAAGGCACACCGTTTGCTGCTTCAAAAGCTGGATCTGTTATCGGAGAAAAAGCTAAAGCTTTAGGAATAAAAGAAGTTGATGCAAAAGTAAAAGGTGTTGGTAGTGGTCGTGAACCTACAATTAGAGCATTTATGGCATATGATATAGAGTTGACTTCTATCCGCGACATAACTCCTGTGCCACACAATGGTCCAAAAGCTAAGAAACCACGAAGAGTTTAATTGAAAAATAATAATGAAACAAGCCCAAAAATATAAAATCTGTAGACGTTTAGGTTCTGGTGTGTTTGAAAAGTGTCAAACAGCTAAATTCGTTGCGTCTGAGAATCGTCATGCAAAAGGTCTTAAGAGTAGAAAACCTAAAGCTCTCTCTGTTTATGCTACTCAATTTATGGAAAAACAAAAAGTTCGCTTTACTTATGGCTTAAGTGAAACTCAATTTCAAAACTATGTTAACGAAGCAGTTTCTCATAAAGGAAGTATTGCTTCTACTTATTTGTTTGAACTTTTAGAAAATAGATTAGACAATGTTGTTTATCGTTTAGGCTTGGCTCACACACGTAGACTATCTCGCCAAATGGTTTCTCATGGACATATACTTTTGAATGGAAAAAAGACAACTATCGCTAGTGCTCGTGTTAAATTAAACGACATAGTTTCTGTTCGTCTTGGAAGTCAAAAGAGTGTTCTTTTTACAGATATAGAAAAAAAGATGAAAGAATACACTGTTCCTAACTGGCTTTCTTTCACTCCAGAAACACTTTCATCAACAATACAAGGTAAACCAAACACCACCGACGGTTTCTTAGATTTTAACACTGTGCTTGAATTCTATAGTCGTTAGTATAAATTTTTATTAAATAATTTGCTTAGCAAAATTTTATGTCTGATCTAAATATAATACTACCATCAAAATTATCTATAGTTTCTGAAGATAACACAAAAGGTGTTTATCAAATCGACGGTCTTTACCCAGGTTATGGTCATACTTTGGGTAATTCTTTGCGTCGTATAATACTTTCATCTATCCCAGGAGCAGCTATCACTTCACTTAAAATAGAAGGAGTTGATCATGAATTTTCTACAATGGATGGAATAAAAGAAGATGTTATAACTATGTTGCTTCATCTGAAGCAAGTTCGTTTCAACTTATTAACAGATGAACCACAAACTGTAAAAATAAACGTTAAAGGTCCTAAAAAAGTTATGGCTTCAGATATCGAAACTGGAGGTCAAGTTGAAGTATTGAATAAAGATCTATATATCGCTGAAATAACTTCTAAAGTTAATTTATCTATTGAAATGACAGTTCAAAAAGGACTTGGTTTCGTTTCAAAAGATATACATCAAAAAGCTAAAACAGAAGTTGGTATGATTGCTTTGGATGCTATTTTCACACCTATTCGTCGTGTTTCTTATGAAGTTGAGAATATGCGTGTTGGTGATAAAACAAACCACAATCGTTTAAGAGTTTCTATCGAAACAGATGGTACTTTGACTGCACGTGAAGCTCTAGAGAAATCTATAGTAGTAATGGTTGAACAACTTCAAGCTATTATTGGTTTTACAGTAGAAGCAAAAAAGAAAGTAGAAGTAACTGAAAACCATAGCAGTAAAGAAGACAAAGAAGACGACAAAGAAAAAGAAGGCGATACAAACGAATTTACAGATATTCTTAAAACAAGAATTGATACATTAGATTTTTCAACAAGAACTTTAAATGCTTTAACTTCAGCAAATATCCGCACAATCGGTGGTATTGCTCGTAAGAAAAAGGAGGACTTGCTTGAAATAGAAGGTATCGGCGATAAAGGTATTTTAGAAATAAAGAAAATTTTATCTTCTTTTAATATCACACTTAAATAGTTATTTTTAATGAAATTATATGAGACACCACAACAATGTAAGAAAATTTAATAGAAATCGCGCAGGACGTAATGCCTTAATGAAAGGTTTAATGCTTGCTATTATTGCACATGGTCGCATCGAAACAACAGAAGCAAAAGCAAAAGAACTACGCCCTATGATAGAGAAACTGATCACAAAGGCTCTTATTGGAACTTTAGCATCTCGTCGTCTAGTTATTTCTCGTTTGTACAACCTAACATCAGAAGCAAATAAATTGATAGATGATATAGCTCCAAAATACAAGGAACGTAACGGGGGATACACACGCATAACAAAGCTAGGTCGCCGTGCGGGAGACGCAAGTTTAATGGCAGTAATAGAATTTATATAATATGAAAAACATACATACAATTGATGCTACAGGGAAAATTTTAGGTAGAGTTGCAAGTGAAGCTGCAAAGCATCTTATGGGCAAGAATACTGTTTCTTATGTTTCTAACTCTCCATCTGAAATTAAAGTTATAATTGAAAATGCGAAACAAACAAAAATGTCTGAAAAGAGATTAAATGAGACTCTGCACTTACGTTATTCTGGCCATCCAGGTGGTTTGAAATCTTTGAACAACAAAGAAATCATAGACAAAAAAGGTTGGAAAGATTTATATACAGATGCTGTTTACGGTATGTTACCTTCAAATAAACTCCGCCCAATAATGATGAAGAATTTAACAGTAAACGAATAACATTTTTATGACAGATAAAAAAACAACAAAAGAATACTACAGAGCAATAGGTCGTCGTAAGACAGCAACTGCTGTTGTGCGTTTATACAAGGGAGCTAAAACTACTTATACTTTTAATGATAAAGATTTGAATGTTTACTTTCCAACTGCAGAACTTAAAAAGGTTGTTACTGGAGCTTTTGAAACATCAAACCCTGCTGAGAAATTTGAAGTTGTTGCAACTGTAAAAGGTGGCGGAAGTCACGCTCAAGCAGAAGCAGTCCGTCATGGTATC